>NZ_JAHPYX010000257.1:0-63737 GCF_019058535.1 Candidatus Borrarchaeum sp. | reverse complement strand
CTTGGCTATAATCGTAGACGTATTGACAAAGAGGACAAATTGTTGCGAGGCCATCGAATCCATATTCTTTTATGGCTTTGAGTTTTGAATATCCAAGTTTTAATGTGATTTCCGGATCATATGAATATTCTTTCGTTCCGCAACACGCAAGTCGTTCAGGATAATCCATTGTATCTGCACCTATGGCTTCAAGAATTCGTTCCATCTTTATGGGGGTTTCTGAATCGTCAGGGCGTCCTGGTAGTTTGCTTGGTCGTATTGCATGGCATCCATAGTGGGCTGCAATTCTAAAACCAGTCAATGGTTTTGTGACGGACTGTTTTATCTTTTCAAGACCAATTACGTCATGTAGAATCTCTAGAACTAAATAGTTGCCGTTAGTTCCTTTGTATTCTAAATCCTCTTCGGCAAGTAACTGATTTACTTGCTCCTTAAGTTCTGGATCTTCTGCTAGGAAATGTTTTACTTCTTCCAGAGATAAGTAGCATCCATTACATAGAGCAAGAATATCCAGATTCTTTTCTTCTGCGAGAGCCATATTTCTTGCACTCATCGTCAACCATGCAAGACTATCAAGATCTCCAAATGGAAGACCACAACAGCCAGCTTCAGGAAGGTCAATCAAATTAATATCAAATTTTGGTAAAACTTTGCGTATTGCTAGTTCATAGTCATAGCCATAGGTAGGTACTGTGCAACCTAAATAAAGTGCCAAATCCATGTTTATTCCTCCTTTTCCATCCACCTTGCTAGGGAAGTCTTTTTCAACATTGCTTTTATTTTATCCAGACGAGGTTTCGGTAACTCGGGAAGATCATCTATATCCTCACGTTCTCCTTCAACCCATGTAAAATCTCTTGCAAAACCAGTTGTAATGATATTTCCAAATTGGGATTTCAAACCTATTGTAGGAGGTTCAATACCTCGTTCAAATGCGAGTTGAGTGAGTGATCTGATAACCTCCATTGGTGAAACGTCTTGAGGACATCTTTCCTTACAAGTCATACACCATACGCAAGCCCAGATAGTTTTATCATTGATAAGCTCGTCGATAAATCCCATTTTTGCCATTGCCACAAAAACATGTGGGTTGAAACCGTCTAACTGCCTAGAAATAGGACATCCGCTAGTACATTTTATGCACTGGTAACAATAACCAGGCTCTGCCTCGCCTACAGCTTGGCGAATTTTTTCTAATGCTTTTGGGTCAGCTTTTTTTGTCTCTAATACTTGTGGTGACAGGGGGAACAGCCTCCTGTAGTTTGAATATGTGAATAAATGAACTTAAAGTGTAAATTAATTAGAAGGAAAGGATATGTAAGCCCCGCATATGGGCCCAGTTCCTGTCGACTTCATACTTTTTTGTCGATCAGATCATCCTGTTGCAATGACCATATCCTTCTTTGCAAGTACGTTACCCTTCTCATCTTTGACAATGAGATGAGCACTACAAGCTATTCAACAGTCATAACAGCGTATTAACATTTCGAACAGGTTAAGAAGTTTCTCATCAATTTCAACCATATAATCGCCTCTCTTTAAATTTTCATTAATAATTTTAATTTCTCTCTTGTACTTCGTCCTCTCTTTGTTTATGTTTTGACCATAGGCTCTGGTAATTTAAGTTCGTTTACGATTCCTTCTTCGAAAACTTTCTTAGCCAGTTGTTTTAATCCGACTTCAATTGCGTGGAGATTGTGGTTCGTCGCTACAATGAGATTAGCTTTCGTTATTACTCCGTTCGCATCAGACCAATAGTTGTGGGTAAGCGTTCCGCGAGGTGCTTCAACAATACCTACACCTTCGCCTTCTTTGGGCTCGATATCGGCTAATTTAATATCTGTGCTGACGATATCTGGATCTTCCAATAGGATCTTAGTTTTTTCTGCAGATTCAAGCATCTCGATGAGACGGGCCCAGTGATATGCAAATGTATGGTGACTTGGACGTCCTAAAGTTTCTCTGAAGAGTTCCAATTCTTTTTGTGCTATCGGTGTTTCCATTTTGTCAACAACATTGATTCTAGCTAAGGTGTTTGCTCTCCAAATTCCTGCAGGGTAGCCAGCGGGTTTGTAGAAGACATGTGTTGTGTAACTGTGATCGGTCACATATTCGCCCATGTAGTCCTTGTAGTCTTGTGGTTTGAAATCCTCGACAATTTTGCCTTCGGGGTTCATTACGCGCACTGTTCCATCAAAGTAACTATGAACTCCATTATTTGCCAGACCAACATAATGCGTTGGGAGCACCCCAACCTTTGTCGCAACATCAAGATAATCAGTTGTTACTTTTTTCCCGAGTTCAAGACTCCATTCGCATAACTCGATGATACGATCCACTCTCTTTAAGTATTCGTCCCGTGATTCTTCTGAAAATCGATAGGATTGTCCTCCTGGGATTGCAGTAACTGGATGTACAGCTCTACCTCCGATTGTATGACAGAGGTCTTGTCCGAATCGCATGAGCTCAATAGCCTTCTTTGCTTCTTCAGGCATATTCTGAATAATGCCAATCAAGTTGCGCACTGCTGGATCTGCAAATGGACCAAAGATAAAGTCAGGCGCTGCCAAAGCATAAAAGTGGATTGCATGACTTGAAATCATTTTAGCTTGAAGTAGAAGTTCTCGTAGTTTGTGGGCAGCAATGGGGGGTGTAATATCCCATGCGTCCTCTACTGCCTTTATAGAAGCTAAGTGATGTGCTTCAGGGCAAATACCACAGATACGTGGCACAATACGAGGCGCATGTTCCATCAAGCGACCTTCCAAAAACTTTTCGAAGAAACGTGTAAGTGTCACCCGTGCTTGCGCATCTTTTACTTTCCCATCATCTGTTAATTCTATTGTTACATTTAAATGTCCTTCCAACCGTGTTACGGGTTCGATCTTAATTGTAGGCATATTTCTTATACCTCCATACTCTTTTCTTTTACCATACGTGGGAGGAGTGCTTTAGCTAAAAAGAACTTGTAAAATGTTCCTACAGTATCAGGCACCATTTTCCGGAAATCTTCAGGGTCAATATCTTTACAAATACTAGCTAATGCACTCATCATCTTAGATCCTTGATCTCTGACGTTAGGCGCAGGACCCCAGCATCCAGTACAAGGTACACCAGCGTTCGGACATCTCACACCACATCCCGCACGAGTGGCAGGACCCATACAAATGTAACCTTGTTCTAGAAGGCATTTTTCTGGGTCAGGAATGCCTTCGAAATCTCGTTTTATCACTGTAAGTTTTTTCTCCTCACGAGTACGCTCACATTCATCACATTGAGTTTTCACCGGGAACCCCAATACCTCAGACCAGAGGTATTCTTCTCCGTGCTCTTGTAAGATGCTAACAACCGTGCCGAGTCCATGTTCAAGAACACCACCAACGACCTTGAGAATGACTTCAGTCTCGGGCGGACATCCCCAGATATGAAGATCCACTGGAACTATCTCGTCGTTAGGAATGATGAATGGTTCGAAATCAGGTACATCATGCGTAGGGATTGTTCCCTCAACAACTGTATCTGCGGTGAGGAATTTTCGTTCTTTGCAAGCTTCAATTGAATATGAGTTTGCCATGCCATAAACTCCACCGAAACAAGAGCAAGTTCCGAATGCAATTACCGCTTTTGATTTCTTCCGCAGTACTTTGAGATGATGCACGTCTTCTTCTGTTCTGCTACAGCCTTCGACAAAACCGATGTCAATTTCTCCATCAGGAAGGGCTTCAAGGTCTTTGTACTTGTAGTCGACCACAGCCGCCCAATGGACAATTTCCAAGTGGGGCACTACATCTAGGAGTTTCTCATGCATGTCCACAAGACTCTGATGACAACCCCAGCAGCTCGCAAGCTGCAAAAAAGCTACTTTCAATGGCATAAAAATCAACCTCTTCCATTCATTATTATGTTACCTTTTCACATTCTTTTCCTTTCATTAACATGTTTTGTTTATTTAAATCTTCATTATTGTTAATGACGAACGCCAAAATATCATCATTCATCATTATTGTTCATTACAGATAATTTGTGACTTCTTTATTCTTTATCGGAGCCATCAAAGGGCCCTAACTCCTTCAATACTTTAACGAAATCCTTTACTACTCTCGTGAATTTCTCACCCTCAGAAGCAGAAACCCACTCCAAACGAAGACGCTCTGGATTAATGTTCATTGAACTTAAGTACTCCTTGAGCAAAATAACTCGTCTTTGAGTCCTGTAATTGCCCTCGACGTAGTGGCAATCTCCTAGGTGGCATCCTCCGATGAACACACCATCGGCTCCTCTTCGAAATGCTTCGAGAATAAACTCAGGGTCAACGCGTCCAGAGCACATGACTCTTATGATTCTAATGTTAGTCGGATACTGCATTCTACCAAGACCAGCCATATCAGCGCCACCATAGCAACACCAGTTACAAAGGAAACCTACGATCTTGGGTTCAAAGTTTTCTACGATTTTTTCCTTTTTTACCATAACAGCTTCTGTCATGACATTTTCCTCCTTTAAGTCTCCAAAGCCGCTATTACCTGATCCATCAGTTGTTTTCTAGTATAATGTCTATTTGTTATTGCATTTGATGGACAAGCAGCTCCACATGTGCCGCAACCTGTACACAGGGCATCAATTACTTCCGCACGTCTGTGTCCTTCGACATCAACACCTTTAATAGCAGAGTAAGGACATACATCAAGGCACACACCACAACCACTGCATATATCTTTGTCAACCCATGCAGTAATCGGTTCAATTTCAACTTCACCTGCAGCTAATAGATCAATTGCCTTGGCAGCAGCATTAGCTGCGTGTGATACCGTATCAGTGATATCTCTAGGTGCCATACAAGTTCCAGCAAGCATAATTCCTCTTGTATGCGTTTCTGCTGGCTGTAATTTGACGTGGGCCTCTAGGAAGTAACCATCGGCACCTCTTGAGATTCGTAAGATTTGTTGGAGTTCATCAATTCCTTTAGGTGGTGTTAATGCGAGGGTAAGAACAGCCATATCAACAGTTATTTCCATATGACGAGCTATATTGGAATCGTATACATTGAAGACTAGTGATCCGTCTGGATTTTGTAAGATCTCAGATGGCTGTCCTCTGATGAATTTGACACCCATGTTCCTTATTTTTCGATAAAATTCTTCGTATCCTTTACCAAAGGAGCGGAGATCAATGTAACAGATGTAAACATCTGTGTCAGGTCCGAGTTTCTCCTTTAACAAATACGCTTGCTTCATTGCAGCCATGCATCCATATCTGCAACAGTACAATTCGTTTTCTTCGTCTCGTGCGCCTACACATTGAATAAAGGCTACCGACTTAGGTTCCTTGTTGTCCGAAGGTCTAAGGATGTGGCCCTCCGTCGGACCGCCTGCATTAACTATCCGTTCAAAGTCCATATTCGTAATGACGTTGGGATATCGTTCATATCCTAGTTCTGGGATCTTAGAAGCATCAAAGGTATCGCAACCCGTGGCGACTACTATTGAACCAACAGTTAATTCAACTATTTCTGGCTCTTGATCGTAATCTATGGCATTTTTAGGACATAACTGTTTGCATGTGGTGCATAGTTTGTTTTTAAAGTAAAGACAGTGCTCAGAATCAATCGCGTATTTTAGCGGGACTGCTTGAGGAAATGGAACATCAATTGCCGCTCTCTTGCCGCGGTTCATATCAAATTCGTTAGGAATTCTCACTGGGCATACAATGGCGCATTCGCCACACCCAGTACAAGCGTCTATGTCAACATAGCGAGGTTTTTTCTCAACAGTTACCTTGAAATTTCCGACATATCCATCTACATGCTTTACCTCAGAATAGGTGAGAAGCGTAATATTAGGATGTCGAGATGCTGAAACCATTTTTGGCGTTAGAATACAAGCAGAACAGTCGAGTGTTGGGAATGTCTTGTCTAACTGCGCCATTTTTCCTCCAATGCTGACCTCCCTCTCAACTAAGTAGACCTTTAGGCCTGCATCAGCCATATCTAACGCAGTTTCGATTCCTGCAATTCCACCGCCAATAACTAAACTTGATTTATCCACAGGTATAGTCATCTTTTCTAGTGGTTCAAGGTCGCTTGCTCTAAAAACAGCCATACGTACTAGGTCCTTTGCTTTATCGGTAGCTTTTTCTTTTTCATTCATATGACACCAGCTACATTGCTCCCGAATATTTGCAACTTCAAGAACATAAGGATTTAGACCAGAATCAGTAATCGTTTTTCTAAAGGTATTTTCATGCATTTTTGGACTACAAGCCGCAACAACAACGCGGTTTAATCCAAGTTCTTTGATATCATCCCGAATCATATTTTGTCCAGGCTCAGAACATGTATACAAATAATCCTTAGCAGTTACAACATTTGGTAATTTTGCTGCATATTCAGCAACTGATTCGCTATCTACTGTTCCTGCTATGTTCTTTCCACAATGACAAATGTAAACGCCAATTCGGGGTTCTTCATCTTTGCTTTTTTGAAGTACTTCTTCACTCATGAACCGTCACTCCACTAAAACATTTAATTAAATGATGAAATTAATCAGACATGAGTTTCTTTGTATTTTTTGCCTGTTTCTTGTTTTTTACTTGTTAATCGGCGTAATAAACTCTCTCCTTTCTCTGTAAGAGACTCTTTTTTGATCATGTTCGCTCTAACGGCGCCTTCAAAGATATCTTTGCCTTTTTGTGTACGGACGAAGACGGTTGACCAGCCACCGGGCGTGCCTATACTTCCAACACTTATATCTGCATACCAAGCAGTAAGATCTTCGCATGAATGACAGCCACTTCTTACAGCCTCTGTAGTCTCCTCTAGGGGTATAGTTTTTGCGTCTCCTCCATCTTTTGGAAAGATGTGCAAAGCGCCTTTTTTAATATCCATTTTACGTATCTGATCGATGGTCGCGCCTGTCTTATCTAAGATAAGTTGATGCAACTTCTTCGCATCGAAGTTTTCCATACAAAATAGTCCAATATTTAAAACAACTAAATTTGCTGGGCGGATATCCGCACCTTCCAAGGCATTATGCATCTTTCTTATGCCATGTGCTTGACAAGGCGTTCCAACAAACGCCAATCGTAGCCAATCTTCGCCTACCGGATGTTTCGCTAATAACTCCTCAACAACTTCCCTATATTGGGCAAGGGAAATAATATTAGGACTGAGTGAGTAACGCGTACCGGCAGATTTCATTAATTCCTCATATGAAGTAATGATCTTTGGTTTTGGAACCCATGGGTTCTCCTCACTTGCTTCAGAGACTATAGCTCCATCTATGAGTCCTTTTTGAAATGCAAATGCTAAGATTGTGGAGACTATACCTCCATCTTGAGCGACTTCGGCGATCTCAGGTACCTCAGTTTTAGCTTTGTAGAGATTTAGATAAGTACCAAAAACATCTTCTGTACCAAATAATTCTTGCATACGCGGCTCAAGTGATTCTGTGACAGGGCACACAAAATAACAAAGTTTACACTCAATACATTTGCCTACGGGTGGTTCCCCCTCAGGAATCTCCCCAGGAACTTCTTGAAGAGTTGGAATGTCATCAATAAATTTTATAACTTGAGTTGGGCAGACAGCAACGCAACTACCACAACCAGTACACTTTCCTTTATCAATAACATCAGCCTTTAAATCTGTAAATGGGCCTAGTTTAAGTTCAACTTCTAAAGTCATTTCAGCTCACTCTCTTATCATCTACTTATAGTAAAATGTTCATTGAACATCAAAACAATATCCTCAAACGACAAAGCCTAGCATTTTAAATTTCTTTCTACTAATGATTAATGATTATTTTAGTTGTTCGAGTGGATTCTACAGTTTAGGGTTTAAAAGGTTTATCTTATAAACTACAATGAACTATAATGAACTATATCTTGATTTGAAGAGCAAGAAAACTATCTAATAGTACCATATAACATATAATAGGGGATTCCTATGAAGTTACCAAAAGAACTTCTTTTAGGATTAATACCACCTCACATGCTGGATCGTGGTCTTATTGTTTTGGAAGAAACGCTAATAAAACCTATAAAAAGGCTTTTTGAACAAAGAACACTTCCAAAAGAGGGATGGTCTGATGAGTCAATTAGATTATTGCTCAAGGTTTTGTCATCTATGGATACAGATAAGGATCCTAAGGCGGCGCGAATCGGCGAACGGGAAGCGAGAATTGCATCGCCTTTAGTTTCAGAATTAGCTGCGGGATTTAATCATGGAGTTGGAAGAAGTGGTGTATTAATAGATCCTCAACCAAAGGCAGCAGGCGGATCTTTAATGTATCAGATCGCTAACAGACTTGCGACAGACTTACTCAAAAAATTTGGAATTGAAAATATTTCAGGGGCATACATCATCCCTCTAGCTACTGGTATGAGCATTGGTCTGGCATTAAAAGTTGCACGGGATCTTACAGGAGGACAAGAGGTCGTTTATCCTCGAATAGATCATGAATCACCGTTAAACGGTATTTCACTTGTTGATTTGCAACCGAAAATTATACAATGTAAATTAGACGGTGATGCTGTTATTTCTGATCCAAATGATGTTGAAGCAGCAATAGATGAACACACCTCTGCGATTTTGACAACAACTACCTTTTTCCCACCACGACAGCCTGATGATGTAATTTCAATAGCAAAAATAGCAAAAGAAAAGAGGATCCCACATGTAATAAATAATGCTTATGGCGTGCAATCACCTGTGATAATGAAGATGATAAGAAGCGCGATTTTTAAAGGACGTGTAGATGCAATAATCCAATCTACTGACAAGAATTTTCTGTGCCCTGTTGGCGGATCTATTATAGCTGGACCTGATGAAGAATTTCTTAAAAGAGTAGCGCATTCATACGCGGGACGTGCAACTGCTGCACCAGTTGTACAATTTCTGGCCGCGATTCTATCATTAGGAGAGAATGGATATAGAGAATTAATACAGCAACAAAATGAATGCTATAATTTATTGAAAACAAGACTTGAAGAGACGGCAGAAAAACATGGAGAGCGTTTACTTGAAGTAGATAGTACTATCGCTGTAGCAATGACAATTACAGAACCAAGAATCGCGCATAAATTAGGTGCGCAATTATACACTTTACGAGTAACAGGACCGCGCGGGTTACCTAAGGCAGACTCTACTTTTGGAACATGCCATGACACATATCCAACCCAATATCTTACAATTAATGCTGCTATTGGAGTAGAGAAAACAGATATTAACACAACTGTAAAACGATTAGATGAACTTCTCAGTAAACATCCTCTCTCATAAACAGCGATAAAAGGAAATTTGTTATAGCCTCCAGGAAAAGCAATGTTAAACTAACTTTTTTATAGTAGCCTTCACCCATTTAACGAGTTCTGGGCTTCCTCCCTTCATTAACGCTTCTTTGTCTGCAAGCAAATTAATAGGTGAGATTTTAAAAAACCATCCTGCTCCATACGGATCTGTTATAACCAATTGAGGATCATATTCTACATCTTGATTCACTTCTACTATTTTACCAGAAATTGGGTTGTAAAGAGTTAAAGAGCCCTTCCACGAATCCGATGCCCCTATTGGCTTCCCCGCAGTTATTTCATACCCAACTGGATAGAAGATTTCGATGAGCGCAAACTCTTTAACCGCTTTTACAGCAAGTTCATTGAGTCCGATTATCGCCAAATTGTCACTTTCTATGCGAATCCATAAAAACTGGTCGGAATAATAGAGATCATCAGGAAATACATAACCTTCTATGTCCATTTTTATTTCTCCTAAATATAATGTATAAATCTCCTGGCGGTCGCGTTCATCGCCCATCTCCCACCTCAAGAGGCTTTAAGAGGTGGAATCATTTGTATTTTTTATTTTATTTAATAGCGCAATACCTTGCTCCATGTTCGAGTGGAAATGTGTTTTATCCATACCTGCTGCAAAAACCACTGGTAAGTTGATCGTTTTTTGAGGCGATAGCTGTCCAAAATCCCATTGTAAGCCAATTGAACAGTCATCAGGACCTCGAAAGTTGATGTTTCCTAAGTTAAGGTGATGTGATTTGATTCTGAGTCCATAAGGACTGTTACATTCATACCGGGATGATTTAATTGTACTACAGAAGCCCGCATGAACATTAGATCGCGAATGGTATTGGTAAATTATGTCATCATCGTACCGTGCAAAATTATCTTTGTAACTCTCCTTACCCTCGATATCAAGGTCTATGAGCCAATAAAGAGAAACATCAGTAAGTGATGAGTTTTTCGAAGTATTTTTTATCATGTAATCAAGCACAAAGAACGGTTGCTTTGGAAAATACACACAGATGTTAAGAGATAAGGATATATTCCTCAAGGGATCGTATTGCAGATGAGTTTCTCTGTATCGAATTCTGTGACCACTAATTTCTGCAAATGAAGCAGTCGTGTCAACGATCTCCCAATAATCGCAACTTTTTATGATCTTCTGAGAATTATTCATATTGCATTTTATCCAGAGACCATTTACTCTTTTTAGCGGGTTATCCAATAATCTGTGTTCACCAGTGTCATCAACATATGTGATTCTTGCGATGTCAAGCCCCATCAGATCCGCTTCCGTGATTCATTTAGAGCAAAGCATTCGTGACTCTACTATCATTCTTTCGACAGTGGAAATTAGCGCCCACCTCCTCAATGTTCTTGCACTACATCATCAGCCTCATATAAAGATCTAATACTTAAATTGTTACTGTTAAAACTTTCTCCATCGGCATATTCTTTCCGATTTTTGGGCATTTACAATAACAAACAGCACAAAGTACTTCAATTAAACGCTTAACAAAAAGGTTTCATTACCTGAACAGTTACTAATTAAACTTAAGGGTCAAATTGATATGATTGAGGGACAAGAGTGGACAGTTTACAGTACGTAATGCAGAATCATCCTTGTTATATCAACGGCCATTCGAGATACGGGCGAATTCATCTTCCAGTCGCTCCAAAGTGCAATATGAAATGTAATTACTGTGACCAAAAAATAGGCTGCAGTTATCATGCTTTTAGACCCTCAGTGGCTACGAAAATTCTTTCGCCTGATGAAGCTGTTGAGTTAGTCAGAAAATATGCACACAATGAACGGTTGAGAGTAGCGGGTATTGCTGGCCCGGGTGAACCACTATATAATGAAAATACATTCAAAACACTAGAGAAAATTCATATAGCCTTTCCAGAGTTGATATTGTGTCTAAGCACAAATGGTCTTCTATTAGAAGACTATGCTGAAATGTTGAAAGACTTAGGCGTTAAAGCGTGTACAATAACGATAAATTGCTTAGATGCAAATATTGGAGCTAAGATATACTCCTATGTGACATATAAAGGTACTAGATATGAAGGAATCGAGGGAGCCCAACTCCTGATAGAAAAACAACTGAAAGGGTTAAGTAAAATCGTTAAACAGGGGATAGTTACAAAAATAAATAGTATTTTGATCCCAGGAATAAACGACATGCATATAGCGGAGATTGCAGCTGAAGTGAAAAGAAGAGGTGCACACCTCCAGAATATAACTCCATTAATCCCTTTAGCTTCTTTTGAGGATATTAGAAAACCTACATCTAGCGAAATAATAGATGCTAGGAATAACTGCGAAAAAATAATTCCTCAATTCCGACACTGCAAACAGTGTAGAGCAGATGTTATTGAGATCGCTTGAGATTTTGGTGGTTTTTATTACTCTTTCAAAATGAGCTGCGTGAAAATATAGTTTATTTAATTTGTAATGACAGTAAAAATTATAATGACAAGTTTATGAGAAGGAAAGTATTCATTACCTAGTATCTGATGATTAAGTTCTTTATGAGAAGGAAAACTCAAATTTTAGTAGGTTTCTAGAAGATACCTAAATCATAATCATTTTTCATAATGGTATTTTCTTCACTTCTAAGAGCATAAAAACAGGATTTTGTGACTTCTAATCGAATTTTTTTGTGATTTTATTCTGATTCTATTTTTCTCTTCGTTTCAGGTATTTTATAGATCTCTTTTACTGTATCAACGAATGGTCTGTATATGTTATGGATTTTCTGTAAATCTCCTTCCTTTTCTATTTCTATAGCTAAGTCCTGTAAAATATTACGAATCTGATGTTTCCATTCATAAGGTTCAGGTTCAACAAAAGGATCATCTTTTGCATGTCTTTCTTTGTAGGTATCTAAATAATCCTCTAAAGTGTATATCAGTGATTTTATTTCATCTTTATAATTTTTAGACAAATACCATTCCCCCTTTTGATTTTTCGAAAAAGAAATTATTGAATTATGTATGTATGTTGTACTTAAGAGCATGATATTTTTTCGAAAGTATCTTTTTTGCTGATTAATCGTTTTTATTGTATTTTTTCTCAACAGATTTTCTCATTCTCTTAACTCTTTTCGAAAGTCTATCATATAGAGTTACATTTTCTGAGTAGAGAAGATTTATCTTTGATCCTATCCAAAGAAAAGCAAACAACAAACTTATAATCAAAATTTCTACGTATCCGCTGCTTATCTGATTGAAAGTATCAATTTTCCATACAAATGGCTGCAAAATAAGCCAAATAATTGCGATAAAACCAAATAGAGATACTATAGTTCTCGATCTAACTTCCTTTCTACTTTCGACAAATAAATCATCGTATAATTTTAGACTTATAGAGGACAATTCTTTAATCAAATTATTTGTAGCTTCAGTCATGGGCATTGATTCACCTTTGGACAACTCAGAATACAGAGTTTTAAGTTTTTCAGAAACTATCTGTTTAATATCTGTAATTTTATTTGAAAATGCTTCATATTCTTTATAATAACGCTCAGTTGGGACTTGAAGGTCAAAAGCGATGAAAATACCCAGCACAGTAACTATAGTTCCTATGACTGCTAAACCGATTTCGTAGCGAATAACTGGAAATCCAAAAAACACATCTATTACAAAATAGACCATAGCAAAAAAAGCAGATAAGATGACTAAGCGAATATAGAATAATTTATCTTCATCCATATCTATTTCTAGTTCTCTTCATCCATATTACACTTTCCTAGAACTTGTTCCAAAATATTGACCACTTCTTACCACTTTTTACCACTGTGAAAAGTACATACTTTGTATAAAAGTGAAATATACAATGAATGGCGTCATTTAGTTTCACTGGCCTTAAACAACGCAACAATTATAACAATAATGAAAAAGAACACAATAAGATGAGCTGTCCATATAGCAAGCTCTATGATAAACGAATTAAAACTCATAGGCCGGTTGCATAGAAGTATAACTCAATGGTCAAAAGAGAAACAAAAATTGGAGAAGCAGAGATTACAACTGCAAAGAAAAACACGGTTCTTATGAAAGTGTTAAATTGTTATAAAATGGTAAAAAGTGTTAGAAAAGTGGTAAATTTGTGTCTTCTTATAGCTAATGTTCTCAAAAAAAGTAACTTAAAGACTTAAAATTCTTCATGTCTAGATCCAGGACCGATCATTTTCCTTCAAATAAATAATATCTTCGTTCTTATTTAATGTTTGGGGTACATACATTTTTTAGGAGTGATATTAAATTAAGCGAAGTGTGTTATCCAAATGAATGAAAGACAAAAACAGATTACTGTAAAAATCGATGTATAAACCGCTATCCTGAATCTTTTTTTAATACATTTGATTGTGAGTGCATTATTTCGTATTGCATGTTGATATGAAAGCACGGTATCATGATACCATTCATTTAATGATTGTGCGAAATCTGTTCTTATTTCAGTTTCATTCTTGTAACCGACACCCCAAGTCCTCACAGTAGAAACACCATAGATTGTTAGGATAGTTGCTGCTGACCAAACTGAGAAACTCAGAATTACTGGAACGCTCACAGAAAGCAAATCTTTTGCATCAATAAGGAAACCTTGGTCTAGGAATATCCTTAAAAGAAGCGCAACCAAAGCCGAAAGAAAAGACAATACAACCAGTAAATATTGAAAAAATGTTTTAAAATCTCTTAATATCTGATGTTGCTGACTTAGATATGTTTTTTGGGCATCATACATTACCTTTATGAGTTCGTCATCTGGCGTTCCAATTAGTCTTCTATCTGCCCGAGCTTCAGGTATTGGGCCACAATAAGCATAATACAAAAAAATACAATAGATTATAATTGAAACCGCGTCTACAACACAAAGAACTTCCCAGTTTATTTCTAACATTGCCCTCTCTCCCATTTTTGAGAACAATTAGAAGGTATTATGACAACTTATTCTTTAAAAATTTAAAATGGTTTTTTTTTCGATATTCCTATACCAGTCTTTTTTTAGGCAATTCGCCATTAATACTCAATGTTTATTACTTTACTTTAGAAAACAAGCATGCATTGACACTCTTTTTTAAAAAGTAGTCTTTATTGACAATTATTCACTTGCGACATTTGTCATTTTTGAATATAGCGTGAAATGCAGATTAAACGCAATATTTTAGAACAACAAAGAAAAAGGTACTAGATCCTTCTTAGTGACTTAGATACTACCATAGCATTCCAATTCCTTAGGAATATAGAGAGTCAATTGCTGTATACCTTTTCAAAACTTTATACGTTCCCGATCATAGCTCACGATAGTACTAATTGCGTGAAAATATAGTATTACCTCTATTTTTTGCATGAAAAAAATATATATACCACTACGTCTTATTTATACTCAGGTGTATTGTTATGGCAACTACAACAAAAGAAACCTTAAAGGAATGGAGTCAAAAACACTCTGTTGTTGAAAATTGGCTTACAAGTTTTCCTGAATCAACACAAAAACAATATAGACCTAAAATGAAGCATTTTTGTGAGTTTTTTGACATAACACCTGAAGACTTTTTAGAAGAAGCACAGTTAGACGTAATCAGTGTAAAAACAAAACTCAATAAATGGTATAATCACCTTAGAAGACAAAAAAAGACACTAAACTATAGCGCAGTGTCAGAAGCAATCATAAAATCATTCTTAAAATATTATGAGATTAAAATTCAGACTCCAAAACGTAAACGCGCTAAAAAATACAAACGAAAGGCATTACGAAAAGAACAAATAAAAGACATTGTTAATGCAGCTTCTAATTTACGAGATAAAGCATTAATCGTTGTAGCATTTCAAACAGGTATGGGTATAGGTGACCTGTTAAACCTTGATTATTCAGATGTAAAGGAAGCAATTGAAGACAATAAGGACTATCATATTATTGAATACATTAGGGGAAAAGAAGGGGTCGAATCAACAGCTGTTATAGGTAGGGATTCAATCAGTTTGTTGAAACAATATATTAAATGGCGCACACAACTGGGAAATGTGATTAAAGATGATTCACCTTTATTTACAGGAATTAAGAAGCATGAACTTCAAAACCGTTTGAGTAATAGGACAGCACAATATATAATGAGACACACTATAGTTAAAGCTGGTTTGATTACTTTTGAAGACCTTGAAAAATATGGAAAACAAAACCCTTTAGGTTTTCATGCTATAAGAAAGGCTTTTTCCAGTGTTGCAAAACAGAACGGTATTCCTTTTGAACAAGCAGAAATGAGTATGGGTCATAAATTACCCTTTGACAGTGCTTATGACGAATATAAAGAACATGAATTAATTAGGAATTTCAAACTTGCAGAACCACACCTTTCAATAAGTGTTGATACAAGAGAACTTGAAGAAAAGGCAAAAGACCAAGAAGAAGACATAGAAACCTTAAAACACAAGATTAGTGAACTTGAATTAATGATAAAAGCATTAGCAAAATCAAAATAAACTAACTTTCAATTAAAGAAGGTTTTTTTGTTCTACCTTCTATCCTACCCACTATTTCTTTAATTTCTTCAACTTTTTTTAACATTTTATTTCGAACTTCTTCTTCTATCATTCCAGTTCTTCACCACCTTGAAGTTTCATAATTCTGCATATGCATTTTTGAAAAGTGTAAATGTTGCATATTTTGTAGGATATAGCAATTTTTTCAACAATTTACAGTCTTTCAATTTCACAGTCTCACAATCCCTGAAATTACAATCTTAACCTTGAAATCACACTTTTAGTGTAACGTACATGGCGGGGAAAAATTGTCTTTTTGAGAGACACTTCTACAATAGGAATAAGTTCATTTATCAGTAAATCTAAGAATTGTTTTAGTTGGTTTTCGATAAACTTCAATATGGCTTTTTCACTTTCACCTGTAATTGATATACGTTTTTGATGTTTCTGCTTTATCCTTTCACGAATATATTCAATTAGAACGGTTTTAGATAGCAGGTCACGGTCTATCTTAGACAGGTCATAGTTCAGTTTTTCTTCCGTGTCAAGGTCTTCTTCGTCCTTAAGCCAAGATTCGTCCTTCAGGTCAAAATCAATATCATCAAACTCTGTATCTTTCATATCTTATTCCCCTATCTATTTAAACCATTAAACAGGTCTACTAATAGTTTAATCAATTCTTTGTGTTCTTCTGTTTGTGGTCTATCATCTTGTATTTTGTTAATCAAATTCCAACACTTTTTTCTTGTTTCTGGTGGTGTCTTTGGCAACTTCAATTTATCAAATAAATTCATGTCAGAACACCTTTTTTTCTTCATTTTCTTTTATTTTACAAACTTATCTTAATTCTCCTGATCCAACTTAGTTAGGATAGTTAGTTAAGTTAGGTTGTTTTTAGACCCAGAAACATACATTTATCCTATCCTAACTAAACTGAACCACCTAATTACATATCTTAATCTCCTAACTCTTTTCCTTGAACTTCATAGGTAAAGTTTTAACATTATCAGAAGCATATATCCACGTCATTTTTACCTAACTCACCTAACTATCCTAACTATGTCCGTCATTCTCCTGTGAGATCGCATCAATGGGGAATGGAGATAATCCACTACGTTTAATCCAATTTTCTACCTTCTCATAATCCACTCTAAATTTTGCACGATTACCTGTTCCTCTTGTGGGGTCACGATAAAGATTTAAATTCTTTAATGACTTCTGTATAGGTCTCCAAGAGTAATATTTAGGGTCTAAACCTAATGTATCTATAACAATGCCTGTAAAATCTTTAAGATAAAGATAACCGTCCTTAATGCGCCAATTTGTTTCATTCTGAGTTTCAGCGTCAATATCAATAATTTGTTTCAAAACTAAAAGCACTTGATAATCAAATTGTTCTGTTTTATCAATAGTTTTCTGTTTAATGCGTTCTTTAATGACTTCAATAAGTGAGTCTTCTATATAAGGCGCAAAAAACGAAGTTAATGCAAGGAATGGCTTAAAAAGTTCCCAGTCTCTATTAGAGATATTATAATCCTTATTTGAAAGGTTGTGATAGTGTTCACAAATTTCAGAACCAGATTCAAGAGTAACAATGTATAGTTTATCTCTTATAATCGTTGGTAAACTGTCTTCTCTGTAGGGTTCTGATTTATCTGAGTATTCAGATTTATCGGTGACTTGCATCATAACTTCTATAGCTCTGGTAGACGTAGCATAAGGCATTTCTTTGGTACTTGAATAAATAAGGGGACCGAACACAGAGAACGGTATAATTTTTCGTGGATTTCCTTCACTCATTCTTAAGACTGCACCACCTTTCTTGTATGCGTTGTTTATGAGATCTTCAAGAATAGATTCTTCCTTTTTACTCCTAATATTAGTTTCATCAAGTCCCAGTGAGCAATGATAATTAGACCTTGCGTAATAGAAGGTTGCGTCACTTAAATTAGGGGTGAACAGAGCATTGTAACTTACTGAACACATGACTTGATTAGTTCGTGTCTTACCACATTCAGGTGGTCCCCTTAGCGCATAAATAGGATAGACGTTAAATGCTTGATGAAAGTAAGTACCGATTACATAAAGGGTTTCCAAGTCATAAAGACGGTGGTCTTCGTACCAAGTGTATTGACTCAGGAAATTTTTCAAATCGGTATAAAATTCATCAAGTTTTGTTAGAGACGAATTTTTTTGAAGGAAATTTACCACAGCTTCCCTTGACATCCCCATTCCTTCAGGAAAGTCAAAGTCTTTTTTCACCTTGTAAGCAGTCCCATTAACAGAAAAGATGTTATTATCTTTTAAAGGTTCATACCCGCGTTCTTCATTAATTTTATATATTATAAAAGGGTGTAGTGATCTGTCTATTTCTGCAAGTTCTTTATCACCCGTCTGTTTATTGGTTTTTTGTATATACTTCTTTACCTGAAAATAACATAACTGAAAAGAAGACTCTTTATCAATGTGTCCAGTTTCAATAGACACTGTTTTTTCTTCTTCTTTCGGTAGTTCGATATAAATAGGGTCACCTTTTCCTGTTTTGCCTATAAGCCACCCGTCACCACTAAATTCATTGTTATCTGCTTCAGTCATTCCTGAATCACCCATTAACCTCTTTACTTAGTGCTCCTACTTCCCTAATCAATGAAAGAACTTCATTGAGAATATTCCATTGCCACCGTGATTTAGGATCGTTCAAAAGACCAATAATAAGATTTTCTGCTTTTTTCAATTGAACGATACCTTTTTTAGGCAAAAAGATAACATTAGTCACGGTGCTGACACACCCTTATTCCCTTTTTTTCATTTAGTTAATTCTTCTTCCATTTTTTTCAATTTCTCAACAACTGCATCCCTAAAGAAGCGTGAACGGTTACCGTTGCATACCTTGTCTATTTTTCTTCTTAGTTTTGCATTTATTGAGATAGTAATAACTTCAGGCATTCATGTCACCTTTAGGATTTAGTAAATAAACAAATATTTTACTAAATTCAGTTATATTTAAACTTAAGCATTGTACTAACACATTAAGACAACTGAGACAAAATGAGACAATTATATCTAAAAATAGAAGTATATCTCACACTAAATAAACCCGATACAATCCGTCTATACTTTTGATATATAAGGAAATAAGAGATTAAGGAAACTTAGTAGGGGAAATCTCTTCTTTTGATCTATTTTTATAGACATGCATATGCATAATTATAAACAGTAAAGCGCGCCAAATAGGATTGCGAAAAGTACCTTTTTGCAGGTTGTTAAATCTGCACCTGCATTTCTGTAATACACTAATCTGTAATACGCTAACACCTACAGAATTAATACAAATGACATGAATGGTCAACTGTTGACCATAAAACATTTAAGCCAAAAGAAGGTTATAGTGTAGTAAAACTTGAAAAAAATGGGTAGTTGTATAGGTGTTTACAGCATTTGTGTTGTGAATCCTTGTTTCTTGCATTATTGGTCACCAGTTCCTACAGAAGCACTGTGCCATACCCACACCTTTTTTGAAATAATGGAAGGGGTTTTACATTCGTTATGAATGCTTTTCCCCCTTCCTACAACACCTTTTGCTGTTTTTAGTCTCTTACCTATGAGAGTTTTCTGTTAAGTTGAGAATTAGTAATCTTATAATGTGTAGTGCCTAAATAACTCGAACACAATATCATTTCTAATAGACTTTAATGATGAAAAATCACCCTGTATGTGACGTTTGTATTAAAAATAGGGTGAATGCTTCCATTTATCCCCTTTCACTTATCTTTGAACTAATTCTTAATATGGTCAACTGTTGACCATAAAATTAATAAGTTGAAATAGGGGTATAGGATAGACTTAATAACAATGGTCAATCATTGACCATTAGGGGATTTCTATGAGTAAACACGAAGAAACTATTGGAAACGAAGAAATCATTGCTATACTGGAAGAAGACGGTATAAATGTTCCACCAACTTTGGAAGACTATGAACAATACAATGTTATTCCACCAAAAAAACTTTATGAACATGGGATACGACCACAAGACCGTATATACATTCTGAAATACAGGGATAAAATAGAACAACTAAAGACAAGACCTACTACAAAAAGAGAGAAATATGAAGCACATAATAAAGTCTTGAAGTATATTGAAGAAGTAGGTGAAATCAGAACAATAGAATTTGAAAAGGTTGGTCTTAACAATAAGCAACGCTTATATACAGTATTAAAATGGCTTAAGAAGGAAGGACAGGTGGAAAAGGTAGAAATTAGTCACAAAAACGTAATTTATAGAATCCCCGTAAACGAATAATAAAAAATCTAATAAAAATTAAGGAAAGGGTGATAAACGAATGGAATTTGACGGTCTGCAAAAAGTAGGTTTCTCCTTGCATATGTTTCTATTCTTAAGTCTATGGGGTCTTCTGATTTATCTCCAATACTACAATATGCAAGAATATGTTCTTGTGGTGTTTCTCGGTGTTTTATTTTCTTCTACATTTGCGGAATTCTTAGTTCTCGGTTCAAGAATAACTTCTGAAAAAATCACAGTTAATTTATTCATTCTAATTGGTGGTTTCTTTGTTCTGTTAAACGGTGTAGGTCAGACATTGCTATTCACAAACTCAATAGGTCTTAGTGCATATCCACCGTCTATAGACATTATAACACTTGCAGGAATGCAACTGAGCGCAGATTTATTTTCTCAAGTCTTCTCTATGCCAATAATGGGTGCGGTAATAGGTTTTGCAATCTTAGGTGGTGTGTTAATCAATGTAGGTGACGCAATGGATAACGGTTCTCTATATGGCGCAGGTGCATTAGTAGCTACAGTGTTGCCTATGATTATTTTGATAGGCGTGTTAACTGGTACAATAGCACCTTCAGACTACTTCTATCAGATAGGTGGGTCTATGGCTAATGTCTTAGAGTTCAGTGCCTTGTTAGGTGTTTTATTACTGGTGCTCACGGTGGTATTCTTGTTTGATGACCTCATAAGTAGTGCAACCGCAGGAGAAACATATGATTAAATGAAAATAGGTGGTTTTAATGTTAGAACACACCGAACAAATACGCATTCCAACAGAAATTGTTCAAGAAATCATGTTTCAATCAAACTATGCACAGTGCACCCCTGAACTTATTTCAGAACACTTAAGCAAAGAAGGACTTTCTTATTCAAAGGAAGACGTAGAAAATGTGATAGACTACTATAAAACTGTTTCTAAAGATGAAAGGGAATGCTATAGGTTAGAACAATATGCAAAAAAGCGCATAAGGGAAATAGACCGAATAGGACGTGATTCAGTACCCATTTATTTGAGCAAGGAAGAAAAGGAAACAATCAGAAGAGCCAGTGAATTAAGTGGAAAAGTTTTCTCACAGTTTATCAGATTTCATATGATACGAATAAGTGAGCAAATATTAAACGGTGGTACTCTCTGTAATCACAAGGATAGTTCAGGAAAATAACTTTTACTTCAATGAAAAATAGGATGAAAAATAGCACAAAAAATATTCAGTAACCTAAAATTAACCCAGTTTTAGGGGGATTCTTTTGGTGTCCTGTAGTGTCCAAAATGTCTTATTTAGATTGATTAATTCATTAAATTATAGTTAAAATTAGTTAGGGGACAGTTAAATTTAATGAAATGGTGGTAATAGAATCATGCCAAAATCAAAATATGCCAATTTGATAAGTCCACCTGAAGACTTCCATAAGAAAAAATACGTCAAAGTCTATTTTAATTCATTAGAATTTGAGACCGTAAAAGAAGTTTTTGGTAAATGTATATCTGCTAAAATTAGAAGACTTGTGATGAAATACATTGATTTTATTCACAAAGTTAAGCAATCAGAAGCAGAATTATTTGCAGAATTTCAGGAAGACGTTTTCGGTTTAACTTGCGAAGAGTAATCTTTATTTTGTCTCATATCTGTCTCATTTTAATACGTCTTGTCTCAATAAAACTAAGACAATGAGACAAAAGGTGCGCGTTTCAGTTTCTTAGACATGTATGATACAACTATTTATTTCCTACTTCTTCTCATTGCCTCTTTGATTTTTTCTCCTATTTCTATTATTTCTTGATAGTTTTTATTGACATTATTATAGATTCGATCTCTTTCCTCTTTGATTTTTTTTAAAAACTCTCTGAAATATTCCCTTTTTACGATGTCAAAATAGAAAATACCGTCAGGATACCAATGACGCAACAAAACATGATTGATTTCTTGAAGTCTTGGTTCTGTATTTTCGATAGTGCATTCGTAAAGTTTTCCATCAAAGACAATAATAGGAAAGAAAAATCTTATGTACTCTGGGATCTCTGTATATTCAATAAATCGATCCACTTCATAAATGACATAATTTCTAAGTTGATTTATTGCAATAAAGATTTCCTCTTTCTGACTTTTCCCTTTTTGTTTTTTAAATTCACCATAAGTACTTGCAACTCTATTAAAATCTTGATGATGAATTCTTCCAGTATATTTAAGTAGTTCTTGCGTAAAAGTTATATGTCGAACATGGTTGACAATTTGTTGCATACCAGCAACTTGATATTTTGTGGGACGTGAAAAAAAAAACCCACGCGTGTGTGTTGCTTTTCTTACATTCGACTATTAAAGTTATAGTACAAAGAAATTTAATTTTCGATCCTTCATGTTTACTAAATGGGTTGTTTGCAAGTATGTCAATTTCTCTTTCTTTATTGGAGATCTTATCCAAATAAAAAGCGTTATTTACTACAAACCAATCCTTTTCCAAAATTGACGATACTTCAATTTCCAGTGGATAACCAGATTTTTTTATATTTTCAAGAATAAATTCCTTCTCGTTTTTAGTCATTGTAATCTGATTAAGAATATGTGCATAAACTGTTTTAAGTTTTATGGAACTTAGTATCTTAGTGTCTTAGATTATTAGATGCTTTGTTTTTTCAATTTTGGTAATATATTCATTCAAGTAAAGTCTAAGTCTTACTTAGTCTATTATTTTTATTTATTTGCAGTTTAAAAAAAAGGAAAAAATGTTTTCGCTCCTTTTAGACATTCTTATTTCATTACATTTTGCTTATTTTACAAGTTGTTTATAAAATACACCTTTATGAAAGAAGCCCATTCCTTCACTCCCAGTTTCAAGGTTAGCATAGGAGAAATAGAAGGGGACTTCTAATTCATTCATTAATTCTTCAAAATCTGCCCACTGTGTAATTAATATCACTGGTGTCGTTTCAGGTAATTTCTCTATTATTGCCTTTATTGGTTTCGGCATACTAATCACCGTTCTAATTATATTACAAAGTCTCCTTAATATTCTTTCTACGAGTCTATACTCTTAAAAAATCGAGTTTTGTAATTTATTTGTGAGTTTATTATTACTTTTTGATGATAAAAAAAAGCAGAATGTTAAGGACGAGTTATTAATATTATTTAATATATTTTTGCATTTCTTCGTTCCATTTCTTTGAGATATTAAATATTGCATTCATTACCTTATTTGTAAATTCCAAGCATAGATCAAAAAGTTTAGGACGGAACATGGTTGTTGTGACTCCTGAGTCTATTTCTGTGAAGGATGGATGCACATAACTACTCAATTCTTTGTATAGTTTTTTCAGTTTCTTCTTATTATCAAGTTTAGATTTGTCGATAACATTTCCTGCGGTAATAGGTCGATCTAAATCTGCAAGTTCTTTGAGAATTTCTAATTTACATTCAAGTGATGCTTCAGGATGATTTATGTCTAAATAGTATGATTGAATCATCGTTTCCAGTGAATATCTCAATTCACGAATTGCTTGGTGATATGCACCAGATAGAACACAGTTTTGAATCCATGTAAGATTTAGAAAAAGTTCTATTCCACGTCTTAGGAATAATTGAGTATTTCCACCTTTAGGAAGTATATTTATTTCTTCACCTAATTGTTCCTCTGAAAATTTCATCAGTTTATACCATTCTGCTATCCATTTACTAACAAAATCAAACCATGTAAGGATTTTATCTTGTCGATTCTCAAGTGTTACTTCTTCTACAAATTCCCAAGTTTTTCTAAAGTCTCTAAACATTTGTAATTTAATTAAAGAATCATTTTTATTGTCATTATTAGACATATCAAATCACTTCAATCATTCTATAATAGAACTTAAAGGAAATAAACTTTTTTCACTTCTATGGTGTTCAATACGATGATTTATTACAGCGAAAAGAAAAAGAAAACACTAATTACCAAATCTTTATTAATACAATCCCAATAATGATCAAAAACGAACGGGGTAGGGTAAAAATGTTTTCCTTTATTGGGAATCTAATGCGAAAAATAGGCATAGTAAAGCTTAGTCTGCTCTTGTTTATACTGATCCCTGTTGGAACTGCCACTATAATGCATTTTTCTTATCTAACACCCCCCTACGAAACAGTTAAGGAATTTTTAAACATACTCATAGAAATTACTGGCATTTTGTTTGGAATAGGTGGTATTTTTGCTACCTTTCTACTAAAAAATGCATATGATTTACGGGAAACCTTTAAAGAAAGATATGAGAAGATTGGTAAAAGTTATATACGCACACAGTTACGAGAGATGAGAGGTCTTATTTCCAGAGTGATTACACTGATAAGTTTTTTCTTTTATTCTTCGATTCTTTCAGTAATCTTTTCTTTCTATTATATTTTGACGATGGACATAAGTTCTGGTGATCTCGGTCTTTGTTTTGGTTTGGTGATTTATAGTTTTGTAATATTATTTCTAACTTTTCGTCATCAAATTAACGAAATTGAAGCACTACAGTACATAATATCTA
This sequence comes from Candidatus Borrarchaeum sp., assembly GCF_019058535.1. NCBI lineage: Archaea > Promethearchaeati > Candidatus Borrarchaeota > Candidatus Borrarchaeia > Candidatus Borrarchaeales > Candidatus Borrarchaeaceae > Candidatus Borrarchaeum > Candidatus Borrarchaeum sp. The sequence goes on along the minus strand of NZ_JAHPYX010000257.1, from coordinate 39,165 downwards.
TTGATAGTTTAATTGAAGCTTTAAAGAACGTAACAATGGAAAAATAGAATAAGTCTTCAAGAGTCTGATTGAAATGCTACAAAATGCAACACAACCTGTATCCAATACAATGGATCCAGCAACAGCAGCTATAACAGGAGCAATAGTAGGAGCATTAATAGTTGGAATCATAAGTTTAGTTGTTGCACATTATACTTTATACAAAACAAGAAAATGGGATCTTGAAAAAGATACTCAAAGAAAACAAGAAGAACTTGAAAAAGATACTCAAAGAAAGCAAGATGAGTTTAATAAGGTAATACATAATATTCAGCTTGAGTTAACTCATAATTCAGGAATACTTGAGGCAAATATTGAAAGTCTAAAAGTGTCTGCTGAACCACTCAATCCCTTAAAAGATGAATTATGGAGAATTGGATTATATAGTGGATTTTTAAGATATATTTCATCAATGGATGTTTATAAGAAGTTAATAGTGATCTATTCTTCTATTGGAATAGTTAACCGTGCAATTAAGTATAGAGAGAATTTAACCACTCCGACTGTAGAGCTAATGGAGGAGCTGAATAATAAGCATATAAAAAGTTGGGAAAAGTTACAGACAGAAATTGAGGATATGAAGAGAGAATTAATCGAAGAATTAAGAAGACTGCATGAATTTTGATATAAATAAGAAATGAAAATAAACGATTTAAGTTTGGTACTCTATAATGATGGAAAATTACAAATAACTTATTTTTTTCTATTTAAAATAAGATTTTTCTATAAACGAAAAGCAAAATGTTCAGGACGGTTTTTTCATATTCAAGTTTTAGTTCGCTGAATTGTCATAAGGTCTGTTTTCCTAAGAGATAAAATGCAGATTTTTTGGATTAGCCAGTGAGTGAAACTAAAAATATGCAATAAATGGTAGTCATAATATAGTTTAACTACTATAGTATATGCGTGAATAAAATTTAAATACCAAGTTTCTCATGAAGAAGTATTTATGACTGCCATTACAGAAGTAAGTTCTAAAGAATGGGTTAAAAAGTATGAAAATGTAGAGGAGTTTCTCGCGGGGAGGAAAGAATCAACTAAGAAACAATATCGGACCAAACTCAAGAAATTCTTTCATTTTTTTGGGATTTCTCCTTATGAATTCCTCGAAGAAGCAAAAAAGAACAAAGTTAAAACGAAAACAAAACTCAATATATTCTATAAACACTTACTCGATCAAGGGCTCTCAGATAAAACCGCTTCAAACCACGAAGACGCAGTCAAATCGTTTTTAACTTACCACGAAATTCGAATTAAATCACAACGACGTTCTAACGCACGAAAATATAAGAGGGCAGTATATAGAAAAGAAGAGATCAGAAAACTTTATGAGGCCTCCCCTGATTGGCGGGGAAAAACCCTCATTATCCTCGCGTTTCAGACCGGGATGGATATAAGTTCGATGCTCAGGCTTAATTACGGAGATGTGAGTGCCGCAATAGAGAATGACAAACAGTATCATGTAATAGAATATACGCGCTCTAAGACAAAAACAAAAGCAAAAGCAGTGATAGGCAAAGATTCTATTGATACACTCCGTCAATATGTTCGATGGCAGAGAGAAAGAGGAGAAGAACTTTTCTTTGAAAGTCCTCTGTTTGGTTCTGTTCGTAATCTTAAAGTAAGAGCACGAATTTCCAAAAGAACCGCTCAATTAGAGATGCGAAAAACGATCGTTAAAGCAGGAATACCGTCGACCAAATACGAAGGAAAAATAGTCACGTTTCAAGAACTGAAAGAATATGGGAAATTTAACCCGTATGGCTTCCACGCGATAAGAAAAGCCTTCTCAAGCGTTGCAAAACAATGGATGCCTTTTGAACAAGTAAAAATGAGTATGGGACAGACACTACCTTATGATGGCGCGTATGATGAATACACTGAAAAAGAAATGATTAAAAACTTCAAAAATGCAGAACCATATCTCTCGATCTCTATAGATACCAGAGAACTTGAAGAACAGGTACGCGAAGAAAGTGAACTTGTTAAACAGTTAGAAGAAAGATTGAAATCGACAACACAGGAACGAGATGTGCAACAAGAAAAATTAGAGGCTCTCACTAATCGTTTTGAAATATTAGAGGGACTTTTCGTTAAAATACTTGAAAAAGAAACTAAAAAATAAGTGAATTTACGACTTGATGATTTCTTTACATTCTTTAATTAATTTTAGACCATCAAGAGCGAGTTGAGAGACCGTCTTTTCCTCTTCTCTTCCTTTTTCGACAGAGACTTCTTTTGTCGATAAAACTGATGTCACAACAATCACCATTGTACAGTCTTCTATAGAACCAAGAACTACTTTATATCTTTTACTAATTGATCCTCATTACCTAAGTACTAATATTAAGTTTTCAAAAAAAGAAAGAAAAAGGTATGTTACAGGCGGATCCATCCGCGAGGAACATTTTTATTTTGTCTACGTCGATATGCTCTATGTTTTAAGAATTTGGTGTAACTGCTTTCGATACTTTCGTTCTTGCGATATTCAAAGAGAGATAAAAATAACACGAATGCAAAGAAGAAATTAATACAACTTAGTAGAGCTATGTACTCAAGGTTTAATGTTAGTAATAAAACTCCAATGGTAACGATTGTAAGACAGACATTAAATACTGCAAAACACAGTTGCCCTCTATGTAATGTTTCTTTGTAATCTTCTAACGTGTATTCTTGTGATTCTAGTTCTAATTCCTCATCTGTGATCTTTATTTTCTTCCTTCCCAACTTATCACCCCTTTTTCTCTTATTATGGCACTCCGCTCATTCCACCGCAATCATCACGACTGAGATACCATTTGTAAAATACAATTCCTCATCACCTTTCAGTCGTCGTATTACGGGATTCTGCTCACTCCACCACGATCATCACACTATAGAATTCCCGTAACGCACGATATTAGGTCCTCATCGCCTATTGAAAGGCTTAGGTGGACGAAAAGAGGTTATCCTCTTTCGGCTTCTACCGACAAGGCAGATTTCCCTCATCGTGTAGCCATGTAAAGAACTTGGGAGCCCAACCATCGCTTTGGGGTGTTCTGTGATTGAACTATCTGCTCGAATGTTGTTTTCTTTTAATTTCTCAACGAGGTCTTTTCGGAACTCAAGTTCTTTTTTGAATGATTTTGAAGAATTATAATCGCAAAAATAAACATGAAAGCCTTTTCTTCCACTAAAATAAATCATAAAGTCAGTTAAACTTAATTTATCCTCGCAAAAATCAAATAACTTCATCGTTTCGTGTTTTACATGGTCTAGTCCAATTTCGCATATACCACTTTGAGTCAGGAGACATGGCACATGCAGATCGCTACAATCAATATCAAAAGCTAATATCGAATCTAAGAGAGTGTTTGAATTTTTTCTAAAAAATAACTGCTTTGGATCTCGCCACTTTGAGATCGAAACAAAAATTCTAAGAGGAAAAACGACTCTTTTGGTGACTTCACGCTTCAATTTTTCTGTGTTTGAAATTCTCTTGTCAATTTGGTTTCTGAATCTACCGCTGGACATGACGTATGAAAAATGATGCCACCCTAAACGTGTTTCAAAATACTTAGGTAGTTGTGGTTCCCATTCCTGGTAAAATTGTTGTAGCCGGGAAGGAAAATTTTCAGTCGTAAAGGTCATATATTCAATCCAAATATCCTGTCCCTTCTCAAGATATTTGTTTTTGAATCCTGGCGCAATTATAATCAGTTTTTCAAAGTGCTTGTTTGTCTTTTCTACAAGTTTTTTACAATCATCTCTGGAAAGAGGATACGATTTCACTTCTACAACAGTTTGACCATCAAGGGAAAGTCCGTCATATTCAGGACTTGTAGAATCGCCGAATCTCACATTAGTAAAAATAGGTCCTACCGATTGTGCAACTGCTGCTAATGCTGCATATTCGTAAAACCGCCAAAATTGGTTCATTTTACCTGATCGCCTTCTGTATTATGTCTGTTTCCTTCATTGACAAAAGAAGAGGTAAATCTCTTAACGGGCGTCCTATATCAAGAATTTCTGTTATGGCTACTTTGCCATATTCTTTCTTATCATTGGAACTCAAGAGGACTTCTGAAGGGAACAAAAACTTTGTAATAACTTTGCGCTGTGTTTTTAAAAGAAAGAGGAATATCGAAAAAATTCCATTCCGTTCTGCCTCTTGTAGCCCCTCTAATTGTACTTTAGTGATGTGGATATTTGCTAAACGCTTCCATTTTTTCCCGTTATGAACGTAGTAGTTCCACAAACGACTATATTTAACTTCGATATAGAGAGGACGTTCGTTAAAGGATGCAACTATGTCTGCCTGACCCCACGTCCCCGTACCATTGGTTGCAAAGATCTTTAGTTCTGCTAGTTTTTCTTTGGCAATTTCGATGCCTTCTTCACCAATAAGTACAGAAGTTCTTGGAATGTTTATCCCTCCTCCTCATCGTCCTCGTAAGCAAAGTGTTCACTGCATAGCCCACAAAATTGCTCAAATGGTATCTCTTTAAAGAGTGCGTCTTCAAAATTTATGACCTCTGTATGTCTTAGAAGATGAATTGTGCGGCAGTCTCGACATCGAGTAACATCATATTTTTTCGGTATTTCTTCCACCGATCTACGCGATAAATAATAACCTCGACACACTATCGGAGAATCATAAGAGCAGTTTTTACACGTAAAATAGACATTCTCACAGTTGGGGCAGATCCGTATGTAGTCTAATTCACGAATTTTAGCCCCTAAAATTACCTCTAGTTGGTTTAAAGGAATCAAATCGCGGTCTATGGTTAGCGGATAGATTTTCTTTTCAATTTCACGGCTTGTTATTTCTTAACCCTCCTCAAATTATAGTTGACAGTTACACAGACATCTCTTAGAATCAAGACCCAGATTATCCCATACGTCCTGAGTCTCCTTACAAAGTGCATATCGAGAATAGCCAAATTTTTCTTCTAATAAGCGGATCATGTGACGATAGATTTCTTCTCGATCCGTTAAGCGATACCTCCCATCCTCAGCACAGCGTTCTGCTGGAAAGAGGTCAAATAAGGAAGTGTCTCGTTCTAACTTCTTCAACCTTGAGGGAAGCGAAGGAAAATAGCGAAGAGTTCCAAGAGTTATTCTCTCAGGAAAGCCAAAGTCAAAAATATTCTTTAGTAAATCCTCATATTTCGTTTTCCAATTTTCTACAGGAAGCATGGGATCTATTCGTATTCGTGTCGATCCTGGAATACAATAAGTGGCGTTGCCAAATGCATGTATTCGTCTTATAGGACTTGGTGCGCCTTTTTCCCATTGATGGGCCACCTTCGGAATATTGACACTCCAGGAAAGAATTGTTTGTGTCACGTTGCCTTGCTCAAATAAAAACCGAAAATTGCGAAGGTTATTTGATTTCGTCAAGAAAAGTATTTTATGTACGTTCTGTGACTCAAAAAGTGGCACAATAAATGTTGAAAACGGATTATCCGTGTTTTCCATCAAGAAAGAGTCAGTCAATTCCCCTGCATTGAGAAGAGTAGGATATTCTACTTTTTCACAAAAATTACAAAAGTCGTCTTTTAGTTGATTCCAAGAATACAGATGTGGCTTGACGCCCTGTATTCGATAAGTAAGGGCGAGATAACAGTACGAACAACCATATCTGCACCCTCGGGCAAATTTCAACATCCAGAAGTGCGGACAAACAATCCCTTCTGGTGTTTTGTCAAAAAACTCAATGAGTTTTGCCAATCTTTCACCTTCCTAATTACTTAAGTACTCATGTTATAATACCTAAAAATTGAGTACCATAAATTATATATTGGTAGATGGTATATAAGATATTCGATTATCTTATAAGGTGTAACCAATGGGAAAAATCACTGTTGAAATTCCAGACGATTTAGAAAATGAGTTTCGAGACGTTGCTATACACAAGTTCGGAAAAAAGCGTGGTCATTTGAAAAAAGCGGGTATCGAAGCAATAAAATTGTACGTTGACAACGCAGTAGTAGAAGAAGGAATTGCAATGGGGTTAACGGACCACTAATTAATTGTGGTGAAAGGATAGGAGACACGAGAATACAGAGATGAATGCCGCGATCAAAAAACTGCATCTTGTAACAGACTGGTCATTTTTATAAAAGTCCTGAATGGATTAGGCGTCTCCTATCCCACCAAAATTAAAACTACTTAGGTAATGAGAATGAAAAACCAAAAACATCATGCAACATTAATTACTGAGGCTAAAAAGCAAGTTAAAGAAATCTTAGATCGTGAACAGTACGAAAAGGACGGAGCGGATGAACTCATCGAAGAATACAATCAATTATTAAAAGAAAATATGAAAGCACTTCAAAAGGCACGTGCACAATTAGAAGAAGCTCAAAAACGAGCGAGAAAAATTATCAGGGATGCAAAAAAGCAAGCGGATGAGATACTAACCAAAGCAAAAGCAGATCTCAAAGTATGGGAGAGGGAAAGAAGGGAATTACTCGAAGCCATGAAACTTTGTAAAAAAGAAAGAAAAGGCAATATTGGAAGTAGAACGTATCGAAAGTTAACAAAAATTGGTTTAAACAAAAAATTGGCTAAACATCTTGTTGGAGAGGCGTGCTAAAACACTAATTACAAGTTATTGTGTATGAAATTAACCATTGACGTAATTGGATGTTTTGATGTAAAATGATTAAACCCATTGAAAAATGGATTCTTTTACTATTGAGCGCAAATAACAACCAACCGATTAAGGGAAAAAAGAGATTTATTTATCAGATGTTTATAATCTCTAAAGAGATTGCTGAAGATAAAAAACTTGATGAGAGTTTAGAATGGTTTCCTATGAAGTGAGAGACTTTGACGGAGTTGATATTATGAAAATAGAAGATCGTGTTAAACGACTTGAACGCCTGTTATTAGAGGTAGCTGATAGCATGGCTGAATATGATTGTATTAACCCAGATCTATATGCGAGATTATATTCTGAACTTAAAGAAACATCAAAAGGAAAGCATCAGCAAAAAAAATTGACAATGTAATTACTTGAAATGATGTTTGATATGATTAAGGGTGTTTAAAATGACGGAAAAAACAAAATATATTCAATTAGACCCCGACGAATGGAAACAATGCAATGTTTGTGATGGATATTTCGAAAAAGAGAATATATGTGAGTGGGGGCGGTGTGTGCATTGTTGTATGACCGTTTGTGCCATTGAAGAGTTCGATCATGTAGAAACAGAAGATTTGACACCTAAAGCAGGGAAAATCTTTGATGATCTAAAAAAACATGGCGTTCATCAGAGAGAAATCATCCCTCTGATACGTTTAATCTTTGGCGGATACGGTTTAAGACTCGCCGAAGAAACACTCAGAGGAGAAATTGATTGGCCCGCACGAAAGAGAATTGCACGATCCTTAGAGGCGTTAGCAAACTGTTATAAAAAAGAATCAGGTCAATCTCGTAAAATTTCCCTGTTGCAGGAGGCTAAAGGATGAAAGTACCTGAGCCTAAAGAATGGGAAGATGATTATATTTTCAAATGTGACAGTTACAAGGTCCACATATATTACAAGCCCAATAACGGCTCTGATCTTACCGTATGTGATATTTGCCAAGATCAAATGTTTCATTATGTTCTTACTGCTCTAAATCGACTAAGAAAGGTGTTTAATATTAAAACTCCTTTTTTCTTGGTTCTTAATCAGCAAGAAAACGTCAAGGATGAGAATATCAGAGCAGACATGACAATTCAACGCTATAAAACTACTAAGAAAAAACAAATATTCTTTGTATTAAGATTTCCCAAATGGAAAAATACCATAAAAGCATTGATTGATCTTGGTGCACAGATCCTTTTTGCCCATGAATACACACATATCGTAAGCAAGGATCGGTACACTTCTTCGGATGGTCTAACTTATGAGACTGCACATGACAAGAAATTTATGGATACTTTTCTAAAATTAGCAACAACTCTTCTTGAAGTAGATAATGAACTTTCAATTCAGGAAGCAAAAGAAAAGGGTTGGAACGAGGAGTATGGCAAGTGATTCTATTCAACAGTGGCTTCATTTTGTGCTAATTTTTATAATATTAGTTGCTCTAGCCCAACATTTCTTAAAATAGGCTTTTTTACTTTCAACATCTTGGATTCTTTTGATGTCTCCTAGCTTTTTATGAATAATATTCATCGGCGGAATATTATAACAATTTTCTTCACTTAAAATATATCTATCATGTATTCTTTCAACATCCTTTTCATCAAGAATTCTAAGTTCTACAGTTATTCCTTTATTGTCCATCTCGGTTTTAAAGGCTTTAAATATATCCTTAAAATCTCTACTTAAATGATCTGTACTCATTAAGATTTTCACATTACTTACAAACAAGGGATTGAGTTTTTTTACAAACTTAAAGCCTTTTTGATCAAAGTGTTTCTCAATTAAAAGGATATCTCCTTTGAGTTTTTGCATTAATTCAGAAACTTTAGTTATATTCGTAAAAGGGGTCTCAAGCGCCATCTCTATCTCATTTGGCATGGAAATTGTATCTTCTTTCGCAAGTTTATTTTTTTCAGGAACTAGTTGATCAATACCATAACTAGTGATCTTAATGTCGAATCTTTTTCCTGCAAACCAGTTTATTTCAACAAGGCCAGTATCTTCTAGATATGAAAATATTCGTCTTGAGGAAAAATCATCCATATCTAAGAATTCTTGAAAAAATATATTCTCTACGTAATTAGGATAATTCTTGTTTAGTTGTTCAAGTATGATCATAAGAGTTTCATTATCAACTATTTCTTCGCCAATATACCGAATTCCAGCAGCGGTTATTTTGAAAAGAGGACCATTTGATTTTCTAATATAGCCCTTTTCCGCAATGTAATGGATATATCTTGACAAATCACTGTCTGAAAGAGAAATATATTGTTTCAATTGTTCCTTGAACATAGAATTAGGATACAAGTCTGCTAATTTCTTTAAAATGATTGTTATTGTTTCATTCTTTATGTTCAATCCCCTCGTTCAAACTTAGGATCGAGTTCAACCACTCTTACATAACTCTCAATCGCTTTAAAATAATCTTTGCTTTTTTATCCTCAGGATTGATCTCTAAAACTTTTTGATTGCACTCAATTACTTTATTTTATTTTGCCTACCAAAATAAATCTGATACTCTTTCGAAGCAATAAACTATGTGAATCTTTTCCGATGATAAGCTTATATCTCCTGTAAATTTTGTCTTTAATCTTCCAGAATGAGAAAATACGTAATTACCACCAATATTTTCTACTAAAAATGAACTAAATACTCCCGTTCTGATTGCTAGAAATATTCCTGTTTCTTCGTTGATCAACTCTGGATACTGCAATCTGGTATATGATGCGAGAGATAAAAAACTAACGTCCTTTGATATCTAAAAAAATAAAAGAGAATGTTACTAAAAGTCAGAGGGATCCTCGAAGAAATCATCGCCCTCATCATAAAAATGTGAATCCCCACAACTACCAACGCCACAAGGAGACTGCATTACTTTTATTTTTGCGCCTTTCACAATGTAGTATGTTTAATAGATGAAATTGAATAATTATTTGGATAAAGATTTAGAGAATGTGAAAAGAAATGAATGACAAAAGTGACCTGAAACATTATCTTGATGTTAAGTTAAGGATTGGAAAACTCGATTCAGCGTTGTTATTTCTTTCCTCGTCCATAACTATCATTTTTGCACTCATACAAGTGTTTATTGGCGGAGTTGGTGCCCTGATATATTTCTTACCTTTATTTTTCTTGGGTTGGATTATTCCATTCTATGTAGGATATATTAAAGGAGGATTAGGAGATTCCGTTGTTGAGAGATGTAGAGGGTGGTTATATTTGATTCTGGGCATTATTATGTCTATTACCACTTTATCTATGGCTTTAATCGTTAGATTCTTCTCCGTGATAATAATGGTCATTTTTATGATTCCCATTATCTTCTTAGTTAGGATATGGAAAGACACTATAGTTAGAAAGATTTCTAAAATTTGTAACTACAAACTATCAAACGTAGAATCTATGGCAATGTCTTGCACATTTATAGCAGTTATGTCATTTTCTGGCTTTATCATCGCCTTCTTTATTACATTTCCGTACTACTATGCACTTGTGACTTTTTCCCCATTAGAATTCAATGTATTATTAATTTTTTTATTTGATCTTATATCACCATTTTTGGTGTGCTGGTTTTATTTTGAAAAAAGGAGCAAATATTATATGAATCGACTTGATATCTATAAGGAACCAATTAAGAAGCCAAAATTAGCCAGAACGATAACGATCCTAAATGTAGTTTTAATATTGACTTGCCTCATCTTAACAGGTCTCATACTAATAATGTTATATTTTTCAGTGATAAATATTTATATCAGATTTTTAGCAATCATTAATATCTGGTTGATGTTTTTTAACCTCGTACTTTTCGAAAAAACGGGAGATTTATTTATTTACTTTTGATGGGAAAATTAAGGCTTATAATGGTGCAAACACTCCTTTAAATTCCTTCTTTTCTTCTTTTTGATTGTTAATTAATTTTTCTAAGTTCTTTACCGATATCATTACTTATAACCCATCCTCAACTTTCAATTGTTCTATCTCTTTCAAGAGTAGTTCAGGCAGTTGTTGTTCTGCAAGTCTCTTCTTTAATTCAAGTCTATATCGCTCAATCTTTTCACGTATATCATTGAGTTCTTTGATTTTTTTCTTAAGCCTGTAAATATTAAGATCTGAAAGGACTAAAATAAGAAGGACAAGTATAGCCCCTACCAAAAATCCGATAATCAAGAAGAAGGCGACGGTTAGAACTACCGCAATATGCAACACAAGTAGATCATTTTCGTAAAAAAATAGAAAAACACTTTTTACTTGTGAGATCATTCGATCATACCTCATTACCTAAGTAGCCATCTCAAAAATAATATTATTGCACTTGTGAAAACCACGCCGCCGATTACATCTAACCAGAACACGATTGCCAGCCAGAGATTCGGTTTTAATCCAACGAAGTTCAATAAAGCCGTATAGGTAAAAAGATGATGTGCGAAGAAGAGATATAACACTGCGCCAATTCCTATAAAGGGAATCAGTATGAACCCTGAGATAAACGCGAATCCGCAGTACTTAGCACCGTGTATCAGAGTTCCTCCAACTGCCCAGCCAATAATAAAATTCATTGTAAGCCATAACATCACAATAAAACTTATTGAGCCAACACTTAATTCAACATCTCCCAAATTAAGTCACCTCCTTCCTCATTACTTAGGTACTTGCGTTTCAAAGTCCTCTTTACCTTCCTGATCGCCATAGATTACAGACAGAATGTTGTCTACTTGCATTTCGAGACAGTTTATCGCGTCAATAGTTTTCATTAAAAACTTACGAAGTGTTTCTTTTCCAGGCTTTTCCTGAGAGACTTCTGTAATTTCTTGGATCTTTCGTATTGCATGATCCCAAAGGTCTTGAATCATGTGATTCGTATGATGTCCGTACACAGGTACTTTTGCTAAAATCCTCTCCATTTTCAGATCGTCTATTTCTGACCTGTTTACGAATAAATATGGTTTTTTCCAAGTAGCTATATCAACTAATTCAGGGCTTAAAGGTTCACATCTTTTGTAAGACCCTAGTGCCTTACATTCGGTACATTCGTATGGTGCCCCGCTATCCTTATCCAGGTAGAATCCACAGTTTTCACAATAATACGGTATGCGATCACGCCTCCTTTATTTAGTCCACGATACACCCTTACTAAGCCCATTCGTCCATAGTACACTTGCAACGGTCACATGATCCTTCCATTTGCGAAAGGGATATGTACAGTCTTTCCATGGAGATGTTACGTCAGGGTATCGTGGTACAGGCACGGTTCTTGGATTCGGGTTTGGTATAACTACGGGCTTTTCAACGACCTTAATAACCTCTTTGACCACAACTTTTTCTTTCACTATTTCTTCTGGTTTTGCTAAAATTAGTTTTCCATCAAGAATGTATCCAACCCAAATTGAGCCACAAATACATTCAACAGGCTTCTCTATTGTTGGAATACGGGGCAAGGGACTCCCGCATTCAAGACATTCGATTTTTACCAAAGGCAAAGATACCGACATTCTTTTAAGACCTCCTTTAATTCATTTTAATTTTCTAAGAACTAATCCTCCGCCTCCCGTCGCTGTGAACTCCCAAAAGCAGTCAGTTCCTTTTTTTAAACCGAAGGCTTTTGCTAAATCGCTGGAAATAGTAATTTCATGTTGCGTGGAGTATTTTATGCCTTCTTTAGTCGGGTAAGGAACTTTTTTGACTCTAACCTTATAGGTTTTAGTTCCTGTATCAGAAATTTTTATCACCTAAGTATTGGTTTTTCATACCTATAAATTTAGTATAAAGTTTTAGGTAGTAAAAATTATATATAAGTTATTAGTTACACTTGTAGGTATCAATGTAACCAGAGGCGATTTTGTGAAAAAAGCCGTAGGATACATAAGGGTAAGTACGTCGGGACAAGAAGAAAAAACAAGTCCAGAGGTACAAAAAGACGTTGTTAAAGAAAATATAAAGGCAATTGGTTACAAATTTATTCGATTTTATGATGATGCTAAACGATCGGCAAGTGGATATACCTCTAAGCGAACAAACTTCAATCAAATGATCGAGGATGCCCGGCAAGGTAAATTTAATGCGATTTTTGTCACTGATTTAAGTCGATTTGGGCGAGATCACAAGATCCGCATGAAAAATCTTTGGTTTTTGGATGAGATTGGTGTAGAAGTCTGGAAGGGTTCAACAAAAGTCGATCTTAACGATCCTAAAACGTATTTACTCGAATCAATTGACGCTTACGCTGACTCAGAAAAGAAAAAGGAAGAAGTTAGCAAAAGCAAAACGTCAAAAAAATTTAATGCCACAATGGGAATCCCACAAAATAGAGCTCCTTTTGGTTATCGAAACAAAAAACGAGTTATTCCCTCGATTGGTAGAGAAGTTGCTATTTTTGAAATCGTTGAACATGAAAAAGAAATTGTAGAGAAAATCTTTAAGAGAAGAGCCAAAAATGAATCAAAATATTACATTGCAAAGGATATGAACTTGGGGCTTGTAAAGGTTTCTCGCATTCTCAAAAACAAAACTTATTGCGGGTATTTCTATTGGCAAGGAAAGTGGCACGAAGCACATCCAGAGTGTATTCCGAAAATTATTTCAGAAGAAGTTTGGGAAAAGGTGAATAAAGATGAATGAATTGGAAAAAAAGTTCAAAGAAGAAGCAAAAAGGCGTGGTTGCGAAGTTCTTAGAGGAGGTTATCCCGATTTCTTAGTAATCCCACCAGAAGGTGACCCCTTCTTTGTTGAAGTGAAAAAAGACGGGACCTATTTAACTAAAAAACAGCATAAGATGATAAGAACATTTAGTCAGTTAGGATTGTCTGTTTTTATATCTTTTAATGGTGAATGGGCTTGTATGGCAAATCCGAGTGACTATTACAGAAAATCAATGCAGAAGAAGAAGTTTAGAATAACGCCATAAAACGCGAAGGATTAATTATTACTCTTCCTATTACTGTAAACTCAAATCTTAGTACTTAGGTAGTTCATAATGATCAATTTAATTTATTAGTGTGGTTGAGTGGTTCCTTATAGTATGCGACGCAGAAGTAAAATAATAATTGCCATCTTAGGCTTACTTGGATTCATAACGCTGACAGTCCTCTTGGCATATTGTAAGGTTGTTTCTTGGAACCAAGCAATGTCTTGGTTAATAGGAGGACTTGTAATAGGAGTCATCCTGTTTTTTCTTGATCGTCTACTATTTGGGGGGCAATCTGCACGTGAGAAACATAAACTTGAACAAAAGGCCGCCCAACGTAGAAAACTTGAAGGTTATCTTAACGCTCATTATGAGAATGACCTTTTACCTGTAATAAAAGCATGGCTTCAACCGCTTGTCCCCCCAATAGACGATAGTCGCCAAGAATACTCATTGCTTTCAGCGTCCGCATATTATCATCCTCACGGAAAATCTGTTATATCAGAGCTTTCTGAGCCAAACCACCATCGAGAAAATATCGTCAAAGAAGTCATCGAACATCTTCGCACAGGCTATCCTGAAGTTTGGGGTAAATGGATAAGTCTAAAAGAGGCGGTAAACGACCATCTGGGCAGTGTGGTTCAAAAATGGGAAAAGATTGAAGAAGATGTTAAAGTTATAGCTGAGGAGCAGGGTCTAGCAGGGTGGGATGGAAAGGGAACGAAGCCCACCACCGATTATTGCAGTATTAACCATCTTGTCGAAGCGACCTGGAACGATCCTGAATATTATCGAACCCAGAAGAGGCACTCCTGGGATGAGTATGAGATCCATCCTGCGGGAGAAGGGTTTCAATTCGGAGGAACTTGGGCATATAGCCTAAGACGTGAAGTTCTTGAAGAATTAAAAAAGCGTCTTACTAATGAGAGCAATAAGATTACAGAGGAAAAAAAGAACCTTGAAGAAGAGAGATCGAACCTTGAGAGTGAAGGTGAGGTGATCAAGAACTCTTTGAAGAACATCGAAGAAGATTACATACGTCGCCATATAGAGATTCGTTCATCTTGTCCTACATGCAAAAAGTGGCTCAATGAACTAACTGAGCTAGATGCGTAACATATCCAGCTATTTTCAGTGGTGTTCAGTTAGTTTATATAATTAATTTATTCTATACTGAAGTGCATAAATGCAATAATTTTTTATCATATTTTTGATATAGTATCTCAGTGATATTAATGAAAGAGCGTCCTTTATTGAAAGGTACTAATATTTGCATCTGTATTCATTTTGATGTCGATGATGAATCGTATAACAAAATTATTGAAGCTTACAAAACTATATTTCCCGAAGAGAAGGATCATCTAGAAGAAAATCTGGTGAGAAAATTCTTAAAATTTAATATTATGCCACCTATTTTAAAAGGGTTAGAAGATGAAAAGATACGTGCCAATTTTGCTCTTCAAATTTATCCGTCTAAAGACCGATTTGCGCGTATTATGACAGATAAGATGTCTTCTAATACTTTAAATTCTGGTGTTAAATATCACGATTTTGGAAAACTAGAAAACATATTAGATGAAAAAGCATCAGTTTTTTACAAAATGGAGTGGGAAATAAATACTGATGAAAATGGAAACGTATTTTATGAATACGAAAATAAAAAAGAGACTCCCTTTGAAGATTATAGGAGATATAGTGAATTATGGTTGAAACATCAAGAAAAATTTCATGGAAGTTGTTGTGCAAAACTTATACTAAATGCAAAAAATGTTAAACTCGTGGGTGGACTTAAATTTCCACAAAAACTTATTCTTCCAGATGTTATCATAAATAAATTTGGTGAATCTACGTTAACAGGAATTAAGATCGGATTTGAAGACTCTCCTTTAGGTGTTAGGTCTATAAAGATTGAAAGAGCTGATGATGAACTTATTTTAGATATAAAAACGGATTTTGAAACTGATTCACCACAAAATATACTTAGAGAGGTATATGAAACAATAGTGGACATAGGGAAACTAATGGTGGGGGTGCCCTAATTGGATATTAATGTCACAAAGAAAAGTGCTGCTCTTGGTAGAGTCTTTTGTGCTCACGAACCTTTTTGCGAAGTTGTTCGTTCTAGAGATGAACTCTTAGGACTAAAAGAACATGAATTGAGAGAGATAAAGGAAAAATTAGGGGAATATAAAACAGTTACCAAGATGCTTTTCGAAATAATTAATAGAACTTTATTGCCATATAACGCTGTTCTCAATATATATAGTGAGAAAATCTCAAAAATAAAAGAGGTAGAGGCCGTATATATATTTTTAAGAGATAATGTAATCGATATCTGGACAATAATAAAAGAAGATGATTTTGATGTTAAAAGAAAAATAGCAGAGGTTCAGGGAGAAATAGTAGATGTTTTTCAAGAGGTATTATTTGATTTTTTGATTCTATCTAAAGAAGATATAGAAGCAGATCAAAGTTTATTAGAAGATAGTATAGAAATCTATCAGAAATAGGTAGAGGTTTTCTATATTGAATACAACCGCACATTCTAAGCAAGCAATTCATAATGAACGTTTTTTAAAAGATCTGCTTCAGGGGAACACACCTTATCGAGATTGGGTAATAACAGTCACATTTTACACAGCACTTCATTATGTGCATGCTTATTTCGCAAACATTGGAATCGCGAATAAAAAGCGTAAAAATCATAGTTTAGTCATAGGCTTAGTTAGAGCTAGATTGACTTGCATTTCAAATGACTATTACCTATTATATGAAGAATGTAGACGTGTCAGGTATTATCAGAAATATCAAAAACGAATTAGCCATAGCCATATTAATTACTATCTCTCTCTATTTAGAACTATAAAATCTCATCTACAGTCACTTTTAGGGAATACTTTAATACCTCGTTTACGGTAAATATCCACCTAATTTTGATCGAACAGAGTCGTCTGGAACTTTTACAAGGTTTACTAAGGAGAGGCTCTCCTAATTTACAAATAACCAGTTTTACGTGTATGGAGCCTTGGCTTGTGATTGCGACTCAATCATTTTAGATGAGTGTTTAAAAAAATTCTCAACTTAAGAAAAATTCTGGTGGCATGCCAAAAATCAACCCATTTGTAGCAACTATGCCTCCCAAAAACAGCAGGAAATAGATAAGTACGGCATTCCCTATTCTTGAAGGATCTATAGAATCCCAATGAAAGACCATCAGAATGTTTGAAAAAATGCCAATAGCAGCTATATATTGAAGCATCACGAATATGTTATTAATTACCATCCATTCAAGCAATAACCCTTGATCGTAGAGGATTAAGAAAATACAGAAGGTATTAACAACCCGGCCAGATAGCAGATATGTAGTCTTATATGTACCTAGGCATTCCCATAGCAAGGCAAGTGTTATAAAGAATATTACGGAAAAAGAAAAGAAAAACTCAAAGGTCATCATCTGGAGAGTGGCTAAAGTAGCAACCACGGAGATAGAAGCAAAAGCAAAAGCAGGCTTGGAAACATAATGTTTTTCTTTTGCTAGACTCCACAGAAGTCCTACAATATTTATAAATATTGCTGCTTCCGTCCCAGATATTAGCATTATAACAACACTTTCTCATTTTCTATCTTAATTTCAAGAATAATGAATTGTTCTCTCTAAGTATCCGTTTTTGCCTTCTTTGAGGCATACTGAGTTTATAAATGTATCTCTTACTTGCACTAAGTACTTGTGTAATTATAATATTTGCAAAAACCAAGTTATGGGTAATTAAAAACAATTATTAATACCTATCATAAGGTTATTAGTCTTATTTTAAAAAATAACCGACAAAACTAGGGAGTAGGTATATAGGTTGTGAGATATAAAAGTTTTAGGATAGTTCATAAAAAATTTAATTCACTTGCTAATGTTGGCGATCCCCCTAACTTTTCCCATAATTAAATTATTCTGATTCTACGATCTCAATTCTCAAATATTTTTGAGTTTAAGGGTGATATTGATTTTACCAGGTAACAACGACCGACTATTTCAAGAGACTTCTTCCTCATTACTTAGGTACTAAGGAATGAGACCTAAAAATATAAATATAAGTTATAAGAAAGAGGTTGGCCAGACATCTACTGCAATGGCAGTCACGGGGGATTTCATAAGTCTGTCAGGAAATCCTCTAAAGGTGTATAGTAGAGCCCCTAGCGAAGTCCTGCTTTGCTAGGGGCATACCAGAGATTTATTTCCTGCTGACTGAAAAATTCCCCCCCTGTGGCGCTCTCAGTTTCTTTATCTTTTTTTATTTTTGGTCAAGTAAAGGGGTAAAATACGTTTGAGCGTATATTTTCACTTTTTTAGTTGTAAAAAGGTCTCCCTCTTTTTAAATACAAGTACTGCTCTCCGTTTGAGAGCAAACCGAAAATAAAATCAAAGGAGGTGGAGTAGATAAACGCATTTACTACAGGGAAACAGTTTGCTTTTGCAGATTTGCTGACGTTAGTACGAAAAATCAAGGAAGATGAATCAATGAAGACAGAAGAAAAATTAGATACACTCGAAGAGGAAATCGAAGGCAAAATAGTAGACAACGCTATAGATGCAGTAGGGAAAGAGAGTTGAAGCGTTTATCTATCACCGAGGAAGGTAGTTTAAAAAAATAAAGTGTCACGCCTACCTACCTCACCCCGATACGTCCCTAAAAGGGATGTCATCGGGACTCCCTCGATAGATAAGCTTCGCGCTAAAACAATAGTTGAAAGTCTTACTACAAAAGGATTACGGTAAAAGGAGCCGACTTTTCTCCTTTTTTTTATTTTCCCAAAAAATGTGAGGAGGAATTTACCTCAAATAATTTAATAATATACTTAGTTACACATGTATAACCTACTCTCATCCAGGGGACTCCCTCTTTAACAGGCATTTATCTTTATGCCAGTAGAATTGCGAAGACAACTGTACCAAAAAAGATAAGGATCGTTAAAATATTTGAAGTTGAAAAAAACGGTTCTTTCCATGGCTTGATTTTCTCAAAGTGAGTATTAACAATCCCTTTTAAGTTGCTCAGTCTTGGTGCAGCGTCCATTATTTTACTAAAACATTCTAAAGTTTCAGGGATCATATCCATCATTAGATATATTATACTCATATAAAGGAGAGCCGATAGTTCTTTTCTTTCTTCTAAATTGCCGTATTTTATAATTAAATACATAGTTCCAATGCAATTAGTGAATTCCTCTCCTTCTTCGAGTAATGAGTCATAATAAGAAAAATATCCCTTCATATACCTATAAAACTCTTCTAATAGGATGGTATGTTTTTCAGTTTCTCGACTTTTTCTTACTCTTAAGGGGTGTGTCAGAACTTGACTAAGAAGTATGGGGCGAAGAGTTATGGCGAAGTCCGATTTATCTTCTTCAGATTTGAGTTCTCTTCCCTCGAAAATAATCTCTCCGAATTTTTTAAATCGCTTAATTTCTTTATTTGAGTTTTCTTTTTTCTCTTCTTCTTCAATGATCTTATCCCATTCAACTTTAGCTTTCTGAAGTGTTGGAGTTTCTTTTATTAGATCTTCTAAATAAGAATCTATTCCTAAAAGGCAATAGAGGGATCCCACTTGAGGATTAGGTCTAAAAGGGTCTTTAATTGTGGAATACATAATTAGAATCATTAAGAAGATCATAATGTTTTCCAAAACATAAAATGACATCTCTAAAAATTCGTTAGGAATAAATATATTCATATAAACTCCTAGATAGGGATTTACTATCTGTCTTAACAATAAAACGAATACTAGTAGTCCTAGTAGAAGGTTATACAGCTTAAGTGCTCTATCTGTAATTCTATCAAGAAAAGTATACTTCCCTATATTCAAAAACAGTAGTATATTTTCTGAAGAATGCTTTTTCGTTAATGTGTTTGAATATTTTCGAGACCCTGAAGATAAGATAATAACTACTATAATAAGGGCTATTGGAATGCATAGAAAAATAACACTTGATAAGAAATACTTTTGATATGTCAGAATTGAAACTAGAATGTTAATTAATCCTAGAGGTACTAGGAAAATAAAGAGTCTTCTATTTGAGTCTTTTATCCAACTTATCAAAGATAAACCGAGTTTTTGTATCTTTTGATTTGAAAGTATTCTTATGAAGATCTTTGCTAATGACATTAGTTATACCTATCCATGTTCCATTTAAAAGGTTCAAAATTTATAAACGTTAGTATTATTTAGTTTCTAGGTATTATAACTTATCTCATACACAAAAACTGAGTCATAAAAGATATATTTTGAGAACTAATACTTAATAATAAACTCAATTGGAGTGGGATGTTATCCGACAAAATTAGGAGATTAATACAAATATTTGGAAAAAATAAAAAATTTATCATATTAATGTGATTAGAAAAAGAGATTAGGATTGAGAAAGCATAACTCTCAAAAGATCAAATGCAGTACGTATTTCTGCCGCTGATTTTGCTTCTCCGTGTTTCGTTCCCTCACCCGTCAATCTCTTAATCATATAGGGTGCGGAACGAATACCTCTATTCTCTTTGAGCCAAGATATGAATTCCTCCAAAGGAGGGATCTCTAGTTTTGAGGTCCTCTGTATTTTTGATAAACTTGCTATTTTGGTCTCCAAGTGGTTAATTCGATCCTCGAATGCAGTAGTAGCCTCTTGTTGCGCCTTTGTTTCTAATTTCGATAACTGCTTTTTGAGGGTTTCAAGTTCGGCTTCTTGTTTTTTGAAGTGTTCTAAATCATTCTTAAGTTTATTAAGTTCTTTTTCTTGGACCTCGAATCGCTTTAAGTCATTCTTTTTTATTTCTACGGTATCCTTTGGTTCAGTTTTAAGTTTAGGTGGCAGAATAGGTTCTTCTGCGGATTCTTCCGCCTCTTTTAGTGCCTTACTTAGTGCCATTATGTAAATACTCCTCCTCAATAAGTTCTATAAACTGTCTCTCGTCATCAGAGAGTTCTTTTGCTAAGATTTTCAATGCCGATCGGGGCAATTTTGCTAACGACTCGTTAAGAATTTTGAATCCTCTCCGTAACTTGTCGTATGAATCTACACGGTGGATTATTAACGCTGTTAGTGAATTTGTATTAGGATCGACTCCTACTTTATCGTTCCAAGCGTTTTTCTTTTCACTTTCTATCCGAAAATGGATATAACTGTCCTTTTCGCCCCATTTACGTCTCAAAATATACACCCCAATTTGTGATAACAATTCTGGACCAGGAACTATTTCGTTATCACAACTTACTACTTTGTTATTACACTTGTAATAACAAACTTAATATTTAAGTTTTATGTCTTAGTTTTTGGTTTTTAGTATATGACTACTTAGGTAGTAAGAAAAAAGAGAAATTAGACAAAAAGAAATTAAACTCAGTTCACTCTTGACTGGGGAGATTATTTACGAGGCAGATATACCCCTCTACGTTCTTGCAGACCCGTTCTTCTACTTCTGAAATCCGCTGCAAACCCGAGACTGTACTCCAAAATTCGTCTAAGCGACCGTCCTCCCAAGCATTAGCGAGATTACGAAATTGAGTTGCTGAAATCTCATTTAACAGTTCACAGGCTTCTTTTCGCTCGTTTTCGTTCAAAGAACGCCCTCCTTTCGTAGTTTCATAAATGCTATCGTAGCTTTCTTGCCTCGTTCCGCCATCTCTTCAGGTGATAACGCTTTAACTCTTGCAACGGCCTCTTTCAAACTTTTGGTCAGTTCTTCACGGTTTCCCATTTAGTTCACCACGTACTACTAACTAAGTTATTTCTTAAGAAGTTTTGTTTGAAAATGTTCATCAGTACCTAAGTACTTTTAAAATGATACATAACGTAGATGAGCACCAGCACACACAATATTCCTGGCACAATAAGTATGATAAGTATGCCCTGAATATACTCGACATCGCGTGTGACCTGTACTTCTTCCGACTCATTTCTTCTAAAAATTTCTAATAAAACGTCCCCGATAGAAATACTATTTGGGAGATGAGTGAAACTAAAAAGAAAACTAACCGAACCTTTGTAGAGTGCTTTTCTTATAATATGCAAAGAGAGGCTTTAATCTAACTATACTTACTGAATTCTTTCAGTAGTTCATCATATAACGCATCAAGAGTATTTAACGGAATATTTAACACTTTAAACCATGTTTCGTCCAGTTTACGCAAAGCAGAACTCGAATCCTTATTTCGTGCTTTAGAGATTGTTTCAGCGAAAGAGGCGCGATTTTCGAGGGAAATACTTTTATTATGAGTGTTAGACGCATCCCATATCAGTTTTTTCTGTTCCTTCGAAAACTGTGGAATGTTTGGAAATCCCATTAATGTTTTCAAGTCGGTTGAATACAATCGGCGAAAAGGTCCTGAAGCAACTCTGGATTTTTTGATGTAATCTAACAGGAAGACAGAACTTGTTAGATATGCAAAAAGGATATCTATATTTTCTTGTGTTTCTTGGCTATCGTTAGCTGGGATAAATATAACTGAAACGAATCTTGTGCTTTCTAATGCTTCAGGGGAACGTATAGCTATCGTCTTGCAAGCAGTTATCGTCACTTTATATCGAATAAAGAGGTTTGCTGGTCGAGGTGGCGCAAAAACCCAACTAGCTACGATTTTTCGAAATAATTCGCCCCATTTAAAGTAATCTTCCTTTAGGTGTTGGGAAAATTCTCTATAATGAAGAAAATAAAGAAAGGGAAAATCTTTGGATAAATAAGGTGGTTGATCATCTAGTTCTCTGATTCTCCGAACTAGACTTTTTGTTAAAAATTTCTTTGGTATACTGATCACATCGGGGATGTTTTCATCTGGAAATTCTTCAAGTAGTAACCTTCGAGTTTGTGATGTTTTTTCGACAGTTAAAGTTGTATCTGAATCCTTTACTAAACTCCAATATTTGTTGGGCAGCCAAAAATAATCTACTGGTTTTGAGGCATTTTCACCCCCTGTTATGACAAAGTTAAGGATATCTATTGGAACAAAATCTCTTTGGAATAATTCAAGTAGACCTGGAGGAGCAAAACTCCATTCTCTACATGACATTGCCTGTAACTCATCTTGAGGAATCAACTGTCCTTCAAAATAATCTATGGAAAACCTTCTTTCATCAACTTTCATAATTTTTTCGGCTAATTCTTGAATATCACAGTTCTCTAACTCTTCCTTGAGTTGAATCATTTTTACATTCTGTTTATATCCACTCTCCATCACAACAAGCATCTCTTGTTCTTTTGAATCTGAAAAACTGGGATCTTTCAGGGGGGCGTTAATCATGTACTTCACACCTAGATTTGTTTTTTTAAATATTTTTTTCCACACCCGCTCCATATAGCGTGTCGCTATTGCTGCTCGCGGAAGTACAAGACCAATCCGTCCTTTCTTGCGTAACATCCGAAATTCAGGGGCTAAAAGAATAAATGAGGCGTATAAATTCCAATCACGCCATCCGTGCTCAAGACCATAACGTTTTGAAACTTGCAAAAGAATTTTTCGTTCATCTTCTGTTAAACGACTTCCTCTTGTAAATGGCGGATTCATGATTACTATATCTGCCTGAAGGCCAGGTTTTAGAATGGTTTCTGCGCCATCAGTGGTTTGTTTTGTAAATTCCTTGAAGGAAATTTCTTTGTTAGCTAACTGCTCAATCAACTTTATAATATGCGCTTTAGGAAGACTAAAGGCATTTTCGGTGAGTATACCTACCAAATTGGTCCATAATTCCGGGTCCTGAATCGCGAGATTTACGCTCGCAAGGATGGTGGCGAAAACAGATATATCAGAACCAATAATTTCACCTAATAATTTTTGATGTTGTGCTTTATCCCCTAATATTCGCTTTTTCTGGAGATAGGCCTGAACTAATAATGTTCCAGAACCACAAGCCGGGTCTAAGATTGTTTCATGACCTGATTCGATGGTAAGACGTGCAAGGAGTTCTGCAGCTAATGGTTTAGTGTAATAAGCAGCCAATTTCTTCCTCAAGTCAAATGGAATTAGTCTTTGAAACAATAACCCCAAGAGGTCATGTTGAATAACTAACTCGCTTGATAACCCCTCTAAACTTTTAATCATTTGATTTAGTGTATCCTTAGCTTTATCGGGCAGGTTTGGAAATATTTCGTAACTATAAATCGCTCTATAATTGATTTCGTCTCTGATTTCATTTAATAATTCCTGTATCTGAGTGGGCACCCCATTTGTTATTCTTAGCGGACGTAACTTTGGATTAACATTTCTTTCAGCTATAACGCGTGATTTTCTGAGAACTATAAAGAATAATAACTGGGCAAGTGCCACGAACGCTGCCCCTCTATATCTCGCCTCTTCTTTCTCCTCATCGGTCTTATAAACAGCTTCATCTTCCAGTGCCTTGATTCTTAAGATATCTTCCCATAAGTTTACATCCACTTGCGAAACAAATGACATAAGTTGATTCATTGATGTATCTAGTGTCTCAATAATTCTCTCGACTGGTAAGGGCATGGGGATATGAGAAATATCCTCTTTTATACATTCCACAATCCAACTAGCAACTTCTTTTACATCAGTACACGTGGTACTTTTTCTTAATCGTTCAACTGTAAAATGATGACTTGCTACATCTTTGTAATTTGTTAAAAAGCCTAAACGAGCTTTTAAATCAGTCATATATCGATATAATTGACCAAAGTGCTCATTCTTCTCAATACTTTCGTTAAAGACCTTAGTATCTATAATGGCTACAATGGCTCGGTTCTCATCCCATTTAATGAGATCTTCATCTATTGTAATAAATTCTCTATTGAAGATTATTAGATCAGGTTGATCTCTTCCTTTCTTTTTGATAAAATGTTCTCTATGCTTTAGTGAACTTTCCTCAGCAACATAAAACAATTTTCCCAGAAGTTCTTGTAGTTCTCGAATTAATTCATTTCTGGCTCCAATTTCGGTTATCTTTGCTTCCATAACAAACCCTACCCACCGTGAAGTTCAGAATATAACTCTATGTTAATTTCTTAATAAATGCCTAAGTACTTTTGTTGTGATAATTGTTGAAAATTGTCACGATTTTTCCTGCAAAATTTGCATGAACCTGCAGGATGTCAGTATTATCCAGGAAACCAATTCGTATTACTCATTACCTAAGTAGTCACGAAGGATGCGTTCTATTTGCGCCCATGTCATTTAAACTAATACTAGAGTCTCAATTCTGAGTTTGTGGTTGTCCTCAGCACTTAAGTAGTAGTGAAGTCAATCATTAATAGGTGAAAAAAGAATGCCGAGAGAATGGGGAAGTTTTAACAAACATCTTCTCTCGCAAAAGAGAGAAGTCAACTCTCTTTTTAATATAAGGTGATGTCGAATGATCGTGGAGTCGCATATTGATCCCTCTTTAAAAGAATCAGTCTTGCAAGTTTCAATATTTGGGGCGGCCACCTGTCTTGTGGTGTTAATGTATATAGCACAATTCAAAAACGAGATCCCAAGAAGCACATCTCTTGCTTTTTTGGCGTTTATCGTCTCTGCACTATTCCTCTTTTCATCCATATTGTTGATCTTTAATGTAGAAATAAGTGGATTCATATTTTTCTTTTGTGGGATAGGTGGAATGATTGCATTATTAAGTATGTTTATGGGAACGATCTCGCAGGAATTGACCGTTGTTAGTTTGTTCAGTTTATTTGGAATAGTCATAGTTGCTGTAATTATCGAACGGGTTATACTCGCGTACGTAAAATCCGAATTGAAAAAGTAGAGTTGGCTTTAAAGAAAATGTGGAAATGGTCGCGTGTATTAAAAAACCAACAGTTTTTTGATTACATAAGTACTATTGATGACTACAAAAATGCACACTTATTGATATCGAAACTATACTGAATTTACTCCTATAGGGTTATGTTAGTTAGACTACATAGACTTCTCCCTGGAGCTATGCCACACGTGATAGGTTCTGATGTCTATTCTTTTACGATCTTAGAACATGCGTAGAATTTTTCTACAAACTATTTAAGACACCGACAAGCGTGTTCTATTACATAAATAAGTAAATACATCGTTCATACAACGAAACAGAATCTCTGAAGCTAAGACACTCTTTCAAAGAAGAACTATCATACTTTCAAGACTTTTTAGTGGTAGCAGTTGTAATGGTCGACAGGTAGAGAGTTGCTATTCGCACTCGAAGCTGGGGCACTAGATCGTGGTCTACACATTCGTAGACTGGAAACATAGGAGGAAGGGAGAACGACATGCAATATTCGGAATTATGTAACGAATTGAATAAATTCCTACAAGGAGGAGTCCCTCTTTCTACCATTAAGGATTGTTTCTCTCTCTATTGGAATAACGTTGACGAACAAGGCAATCACGAAAACAACATCGCCAAAGTTGAGTTACTCCATATAGCTGTGGAGGCCTACGAATCCGGGTGGTATTCAAAAGAAGACCTACAGAAAACTTTTTTGCATTATTCCTCAGAAGTGAACCATTCCCAGCATGGAGTAAATGAGGATCGTACACAAAGCCATGGGTGAGAACATCCCCTTAAAAATAAGGGTTTTGTACATAGGAAGGATTTTGTTTGCCATACCCCTCTTTTCTCTTACAATCCCCTTACACCTCTTTTTTGTGTAAGATAACGACCACATTCAAAATTTTGAAATTCTTGAAATCACTAATTCCTAACTACCTAAGTAGTCACGAACAATCAATCAAAAAAAAGAACGGAAGAAAGTTACAGTGAAGCCATAACCCTCTTCGCATTTTTTGTGGCGTCCTGATAGTTCTGTATGCAGTCCACGACCACTACAGTAAAGATGTCGTGACATTCCTCACACAGACCAAGCGGGGAAACGTTTTTATTTCCACATACCCTACAACTATCTGTAGGTGAAACTTTCTCATCTTTTGTAGACATTTAGATCGTCTCCGAACGGTTTATTTGCCTTGATGGGAAAGCACTACTTATACAACGACTTTTTTGACTTCTACTTTTTTCTCTGAAACAATGAATACTATATAGTCTTGTTCCTCTACATCTAACGCTTTGCAAACTTCAGGCGGTAATATCATTCTTCTTTGAGATTTTACTTTCACAATATATTTCTCTGACATTGTATTTTCACTTCTTTAGTGATTTCACTACTTTCCCTAAAATGGGAAAGTCACGGAAAATTTATATAGTTTTTCTTGTATAAATTAGTACCCATGTTTTAGGTTTTGAGTTTTAGGTTTAATGAAGTTGAAGGTGAGTCAATGATTGACGTAATTGACTCTGTAGTAAAAAATCTCGAAGACTGGGATATACACCCCGAGAGGCTACTGGACGCAATATTACTCGGTATGTCTGTAGAAGAACTTATTGACACATTTTACAACGTATATCAATATGAGTGTGACAATCAAGACTGTTTGGTCAATATTACAATAGGATTCGCCTTGTTAAACATGCCCGATATTTGCAGAGAACCAGGCTGTAATGAACCATGCGCTGAGGATCGGTACGGAAGCAAGTTCATTAAATGTGAAACGCATATCGCTAAGAGACATCAAAAACTCAGGGATTGGTTAGATTGGACGAGTTTGGAATTCAGCGGAGATTTAGAGAAATGGAAGTGACCATATATGGACGAAGTAAAGAAAGTAGAAATCCTTGATCTTGATGGGAAGAAATACAAACGCATACAGACTCCTGAAGGTGAGTTTTGGTGTTTAGAAACCATAGCGTACCATACCAATGTACCCTATAAAACAATCACCAACCATTTATACAAAAAGAAGAAAATCTTCGCACCTTTTATAAAAAAATTCTTGAAAAGTAAGAAAAATTCAGTAGGGCGTAGACGTTTATTTTTGAAAGTTCCAGAAGCACTTGACCAACTAAGGCTCTATGTACGTGCTTTGAAGAACAATACTGAAATGAACAGGATTATGGAACACATCAGCAAAGTTAGAACTGGTGAACATAGGATAATAACACAAGACGATGTAACCAAACTACAGAACCAGGTTCTCACACAAGTTACGGAGAATATCACTGCGGTTTTAAAAGGCAATCCTCTTTTACAGAAGTTTAGCACCATGTTTGTTCAGATTCAAGAGACTCAAAAGAAACTCGATCAGCAGATTGAATACCTCAAAGGCGAGCAAAAATTCACCTCGCAGCATACTTACATAATTCAGAATCTCATTAGGACGTATGCCGTCAAATACAAGCTTAGTGGCCGCCAAGTATGGTTAGAATTTGCTGAGGAATTTGGAATTTCAGGATATCGTAATGCCGAAAGGAAATACTTTACGGCATTTGTGGAGTATTTCTTTGAGTTAGATCCAAGAGTAGTGGCGTCGGTTTTTAACAGATATGTCAAGAAATCCTACAAAGACACAGAAATCATAGAAACAGTACTTTCAATCCTTCAGGGAAAATCAAAAACACTCGTTAATTTAGGAGATTATACCTAACTCCACTTCATTTTTTTAAAACTTTATTCCTGACTACTTAGGTACTTTTGAATGATAGTGGAAAGCGTGGAACACTGCTCTCGTTTTAAAGAGTGATATCCACAAGTTTAGAGAGAATTATATCGGAACCAATTCTTACAGTGTCACTAAGATACCATTCTTTTGTTCCGCGATCATATGTGATTAGACCATACTCTTTTAATTTCTGTAGAGCTTTTGAGACTTTCTTGTCACTCAATCTAGATATGCGCTTAATATTTCTTCTTTTGAAGCCTGTATTTAAAAGATTGGTTATTGCATATTTTAGCACGTATTTAGCGGCATAAGACAGGCCTACAATAAATCCAAACTCCATAGAGACTCACCGTATACTAATATTTTTTTACTTTAAAAATCCAATTGTTTTCTGACTACTTAGGTACTTACGAACATCCACCAAAAAAAAGAAGAAAAGTGACTATTCGTTGTGTAGCCAAAAATCTATGAATTGGCGTATCATTTGTGCTTTGAGATCCTCTGGAAAAAATCATCATTTAAATTTGTAACCTTGGTTTTCAAGAGCGGAAGCGCGAACTTCAATTTCCATTATTCGTTGGCCCATAGTCATTATTGGCAGTTCAATATCTGAACTCTCCCATGAATGAGATGGTTGAGTTAAATCATAATTAACTAATTTCGTTAGACAACTTATTGCTGCAGTTTTGTTATTTGTAACCCAGATAGCCCAAATGTCAGCTTCTAATTCTTGTTGTTTAATTTTTAAGGCATCACGTGGCAAGATACCTCGTGAATAATTCCAGAGATCTAAAGTATCAAAAAATATAGAAAAAATTTTAGCAATTTTTTCTACCTTTCCCAATTCACGAATTATGTTTCTTAATACTTTATTAATCCCACTCGAAGAGATTAGGTGATTTTGATCGATATGAAAAACTTCGTGGGCTAAAAGAAAGTAAAGTTCGTCAGGCGATAACCTATAATAGTCAAATAATTTTCTATTTATTTGAATTATTCCCCACGGGATGAGGTGCTTTATACCTATAGCTCTTGCCAGTATTTTTGGATTATCAACTATTTTTATATAAACAAGATTTTTATCGTTCCTTAATTGAGTAAAAAAATAATCAACGATATTTTTCAATTTTTCCTCCTCCCTGTAATCTCATCTCTTCTATCAAACAAAGTATTTATCTATGAAAACAATTGATTGAAAATGTTCCTGACTACCTAAGTACTTTTGTTGTGATAATTAGGAAAAACTATCACGATTTTTCCTGTAAAATTTGCTTGGATCCTGCAGGATGTCAGTATTATCCTGGAAGCAAAATTGTATTACTCATTACTTAAGTAGTCACGAAGGATGAGTTTTCTATTTTGCGTCTATATCATTTAAAGGGAGAAATTAATGGAGGTTTTACAGTGAATAAGACTTAAAAAGTCGTAAAAGTAAGTGATATTAATAAATACATAATATCAAAGGAACTAAACGTATTGTCGGGGAGGGTGACATTATATCAACGCATTTTATTGAATTTGAAAAAACAAAGAGGATATGGAGGTGATACAATGGGTCGGGGAGTCTGTAAGTACTGTGGTAGTACATGGAAAACAGAAAAAGATCATGTAATAGCAAGAAGCAAAGGAGGGAGGAAGACAGTCTCTGCATGTGCAGCCTGTAATCAAAGCAAGGGAGATAAACCGCCAATGGTATGGCTAAGATGGCTCAAGAAAAACGATAGCTATCGTTGGAATAGGATTGTACAGTATAACTATGGAAGAAAGAATCCCATTGCGAAAAAAGTCCAAAAGGTGCGCGATGAGTAATTTTGAAGTTCTTGAAACCACTAATTCCTAACTACCTAAGTAGTCACGAATATTCATTAAAAAATAAAAAAAGGGATTATAGGTTCTTTATGAAACAACACGAGGTACAAATCAGTATTTGTGGGGTATGAGGCCACCACATTGCAAATCCAGGTATGAATCGACCCCCACAAATGGGGCATGATTCTTTTACTTGGATAGGGGTTGCATATAGTTCGGTTATTCGTCTTTGTCGCATTGTGTTCACCACTTTAAAACGGAATGGGGTAGTCACCGCTATATGGCGTCGGTCTTTTGACGATCTTGACCTCCAGCGTAGGTTCTTCTACAAAGACGTAGCCTCCGCCTTTCTTATTCTTCTTGACGTGTTTGCGTCTTAGTTCCCAGATTTTTTCTCTCGTATAGTGTTGCCAGTCAGGATAAAATGGATGTAGCCAATCGAATTCGATGATCTGAAAAGGAATGTCCAAAAGATATACTTCACCGAAGCGTCCTTTGTATTTTTCTGTAAACCACTCTGCCATCTCATCGTAAGAACTGAAGCCATCTTTCTTCGCTATTTCATCGTCCATGTCTTTAATTCGTTTTTTCGACAGCACAGTAATCTGTGAGAATCCCAAGAAGTGAGGAATCCCGGCGATTATTTTTGTTTCAAGTGAGCGACGTACCTCCCAGTAATTATGGACCAAGTCACCCACGCGTAAGTTCCATTTTAGCCGTTCTGGTCGAATGGTTTGACATTTCGTTCTCATCAGTAGATTTGGTAGCAACTTGTATTCAGTAAAACTCATCATAGGCAATGTTAGTCCTCCTTTTGCCACAGGTACTTCTTCAGAATTTGTGCAATTTCTATCTCGATTTCATTAGCACATCCTTCACAGATTAACGCCCTCGAAGGAATGTTCCAGGAATATCCTTCCTTGTCAATGTATCCATGATGTATCATTGTCGTAAACTCGAATACCGCGAGACGTTCACCAGATTCTCCGCACATTGCACACTTGTTTTCTTCTTTCGATAAGTCTGCACAGCACGCAACGTCTATACTCATCCATATATTCATGGATTTTGGAACTTCAATTTGTGTTGCCATAGCGTTTCCTCCTGATTTTAGTAGCCAATCCCACAATGGGAAAAGCCCCTCACTTATTTTACTCTCTTATCTCCCCTCTCCTCTACGATCTCCCAAAATGCAATTAACAACCTATGAGAAAAAGAAAAAATGGGAAACTAGTTTTTTATACTTAAAAATTAATACACAAAACCTAAAAAATAGGTCTCCAGTCGAACTATTAGGGGGTTAGGTATGAGTCCACTCGTCCATAAAAATTAAGGAGAATATCATTTCTGCGAACGTGCTAAAAGATATACGTCTATTTCCACACGAACTTATCTTTCGGGTGGAACTTACGTCAGTACTTAAGTAGTCGTGATTACTTCTTCTTGTGTTTCGGGTTCTTGTCCTTCTGTCGTTTTTTCAACATATCTATACTTGAAAAAGCGGTCCTCGCTGATGCGTTTGATTTCATCGTTATCCATGAAGAGCGGGATTAAAATATTCCTCATTAGCGACACGGATACATTGAACTCCATTGCTAACTCTTGTGCTGTGAACACGGTAGGCGCGTTTTCTCTCAAGAACTTTTTGACAAGTCTCAATCGTGTGACTGGAGAGACCCTCAGAAGTTGTATCTTTTTTCGTTGTCTAATATCAATCCCTCACAAAAAGTTGGTAGCGTTCTTCCTGGAGAAGAAGCCCCTCATAATAAAAAAATAAAAAAGGTTCTCACAAAGCGCACAAGAAAGTCTAAGAAGATGAGTATTGGTGTGAGAACCTTATAATTGAGATCATTGCGGACTTCTGGAATATAGAAAGACACAATAATAATATCTATACCGCAACCGATTAGAAGCCCTTCGATCGTTTCAATGAACTCTTGCCATGAATCTATAGGCATAGTTTGTTCACCCCTGAGCCATGAAGCCCCACATAAAAATAAAAAATTGAAAAATATTTCTTAGTACCTAGGTACTAAGATTTGATTTAAACTAATTTGTAGAAAAAATCTCTTCTTTCTGGTCACCAAGTTCAATTTCAACTGCTTCTTTTTGTTCTAGTTCAAGCGTTTCTGTACCAATTTCTATGTCGATGTCCTCTAATTTGTCTATTAGATCCAGCGCAATATTTTCATTTTCTTCAGCTTCTTTGATTTTCTTTTCGATGTTCTTCGAGATGTTTGTCAAAACTTTCAGTGCAGCTTCTTTGTCTGCAATCTGTGCATTGAGATTGTCTATAGAATTAGAAATCTGAGGAATTTTGAAGGTGCTTTTATTTAGTTCTTCTAATGCATCTAAATCATTCTTGATTTTATCAAGTTGGTCTGCACGAAGTTTTTCTCTTTTTGAAAGCCGATCATCTATGTATTCAAGGATTAACTTCATCTTTTGCCATAACTGTTTTTTTATTGCAGACTTGCATGTAGATAATTCTGCCTGATACATTTTTTGCTTTTGCTGTTTAAGTTGTGTATCAACTAAGTTGTCAGTGAGTTCTTCAGTGGGGAAAAAATATTTGCTGAAGCGATAATAAAATCTCTTTCGCGCTTTAATCTCCTCTAACGAGGGTACTTCTATCACCGACTTATTTTGTTCTAACCAATGATCCATGAGTTTTTTAGTGAATATATGCGAATCATCGCCTGTGCATCGCAATTTTATGATCTTTCCCGCCTTTTCTTCTTTCACAGGTCGCCCGCAATAAATACAATGCTCACTGTAAAAACTAAAGATTTCTTCATTCAAAGTATCTCTGATTTTGCCAATAAACTCAAGTGTCTTTTTATATTCCTTTTTGAGTTCCCGTAGGTCTTTGCGCAACTTTTCGGTCAGAGACTCGGGACAAAAATATACAGCCCCTCTGTTGTCTTCAACGCTGTTTTCAAATAACCTGAAACAGTATTTCTGCCTTAGTTCATGTGCTTTTGTCTTGATTGAATCAAGCGTGAGAGTATCGCCGTTTGTATAAGTTTTCACCATTGTTGATGAAAGCCTTTTATATCCTTTGTAGAGCAATTTATTCAACTTAGATTGACTAAACATATCTCCTGACGAGATATGAAGATCTATTCGTTGACCATTCAGAAGAACATCCATTTCATTAACAGAAATGGAAATGTTTTTCGTATCTGACATCTTGGTTTTCTCCTGAAGTTGGTAGCCTCTCAACGAAGAAGCTCCATCCTAACGAATTACCTAAATAATAAGAAAAAAAAGAGAAATTAATCGCCCCGCAATGCTAAGGCTAAAGGGATTAACTCAGTTGGAATATCGCAAAAAATGACTGTTCCATCGTCCTCAATGCGAATTATTGTTTTTATTTTAATGTCTAAGTCGTTGGCGGGTTGTTTGGACTTGTCGAGGTTTTTTATAGTACTCTGGTGTTCTTTTGTCATGTGTTATCTCTCCTAACTCTTCAAATGACTTTAAAACGTCTTCACAGATCGGTCCTTCGAATCCTTTGCCTTCGATTGTCAAGTTACCTGTCTTTTTGTCGATTTTGAAGAAGATCTGCTCTTCTTGTGTCATCTGGCAGACCTCCTTGCTTTTGCGGAAACAGTCACTCTTCGTTTCAAACGAACTTCAAAATGAGTTTCTTTGTCTGTCAATGACAGATTCCAACGGTTTTTCTTGGCAAAGTCTCTGATAAAACTGAGATTGTATTGTTTCTTTATCTCAGTATTCGGAATTCCTTTGCATTGAGTCGAATATGGCGGACCATACAAATTAAGTTCATTAGCGAGTCTTTGGGGAGTCATTGATGCTACTACTTCGTCAAATTCTGAGATAATCATGGTATAAACACCGTTTTCATTTTTCTTGAATCCAAGATCGTTTGACGCTGGATGAATGAAGCGTCTTGGTACTACGATATCTGCCTTTTCTGGTCGTATATTGCCAAGATAATCCTTGAGAGGTAAATTTTTACCCGCTTTGACTGTACCGTAGCCATAGATTGATGTTAATGCCTCGATAAGATGTGCCATACTTTTGAATTGAGTTTTTACTTCGAGATATTTACTCAACTTTTTTCCTCATTAAAGTTAGTAGCTTCCTGGAGAAGAAGCCCCTCTAAAAATGAACACAATTACCTAAGTAGTGATAAAGAAAAAAAAGAGGAAATTATTGAAAGAGTGAATCCCAAGTGCCTTCTTGAAACTCTTGAACCTTCTTTTCTTTTTCTTTGTGGAGTTGTGGCGGCAAAAGCCTTTTGTCATTCACTACTGAAAGTGCGTCGGCGGTCATTTCTTTGATCTTTCGCGTATCGGGTAGAAACACCGTTTTTGCGACATCAAAATCTTCCTGCTCGGTTTTTTCTTTGTCATTTTCAACACAAGCAATAGCCCATGCTACACTTGCTAATTCTCGTAATTCTGCGCCTGTGTATCCCTGAAGTGTTGCGGCAATTGCTTCAAAATCTATGTTCTTATCGTATGGGACTTTTAATTGAACATCTAACACCACACGAAGTATTTTAGCCCGTTCTTCAGCGGTAAATGGTGGCAAAAGTGGTATTTTGTAATTAATTCTGCCCACACGAACCATGGCAGCATCGAGTTTCATTGGATAATTAGTATTGAGTATAAACAATACTCCATGATCTCTCGCCATTTCATGAAGAAAGGTTGCCTTCAAATTGGATGTCACACCGCTATCAGTGTTGACTGCTGTAGATCGCTCGCTGAGTAATTCTTCGGCTTCATCAATAAGGACAACTGCCTCACCAAATTGTCTGATTACTCGGAAAAATTGAGCAGTCCGTTTCTCACTCTCCCCGACATATTGAGAGAGTAAATTACTTGCGTCAACGGTAATCAACGGTCTGTTAAGTTCGTAGGCTATTACTTCCGCCAACACTGATTTCCCTGTGCCTGGTGGTCCTGTGAACAAGATCCCTTTTGGACGAATTTGCATAGCTTGTTGATATGGCTTTATTATGAAGGTCTTAAGGAAAGTACTTAAGTAGTCTGGTAGAACTAAGCCCTCGAATCCGAACTTTGGATTCTCTAAAGAGACCATGTCGTACTTCTCTAACTTTTTCGCTTTTTGATCATAGAAGTCACCTAACATAATTGTGGTGTCTTTCTGATAAAGTTCAACTATGATCGACTTAAGTTCTTTGATTGTCAAACCTTTCGATCCGACTACCCATTGATCCAAGTCCTTAGGATTATAAGCGACTTTTTCAGTTGCTTGTTCAAACACTTTCTTTCGTGATGTATCGTCAGGAAGCGGAATTTCAATGATATTAGCTACCTTTCGGACTTTTTGGGCAATATCCTCAAGCCTCTCGGCAGTCACTATGATTGCGCTTCCTTTTTTGCGAATTTTGTGGTCTAATGCTAAATTTTTAAGTAGTTGCGAACATTGACGATCCTGTAGCGTCATGTGTGCCGCCGAACTGTCAGGTGCTATTGTTTCGCAATCATAAAGAACAAAAAGCCCCTTATATTCGCGGAATAAATAGCGGATAAAGTTCAGCGTTTCTACGGGATCAACAGGTAGTTCATAAACTTCGTCTGACTGTATAAACTTCGCATATTCTTGACATAGTTTGTCGGTCATTGTAATTTGTTCAGAGCTGTCTTCATCTGTTGTAAGTTGTTCAGAGTCTGTTTTTTGTGGTTCAAAAGGACATAACCCCGATCCAATATCATACTCAATTACGAATTCAAAATATCCAGGAAGAGTTTTCCCATTTACTTTTGCAGTAAAAAGTTGCGGGAAATCCTCGATATTGAAATGTGTGATACTGAGGGGTGTTATTTGGGCACGATATTTCTCAAAAAATTCATGTATCCACGAAATTTGAATTCCTCCTGTTTGTGGTAGAGCCTTCATGATTGAAGCTCCATGAAAAGAAAAAATAAAACAAACATGAGTACTTAGGTACTCACGAATACTTCTGAAGTGTTTTCAGGGTTGAGTCGATCTCTTCTTGTGTATCTCCTAAGCGGCTTATCTGTATGCAGTCTCTTATATCGCGGTTTTTAAAGTGCCATACTTTTTCAGCGATATAGGTGGCTAAGTCATGGTCTTTTCCTTCCCGCATAAGAAGTTTTACGGCAGTTTCTATAAAATCTGCTTTTGAATACTCCTTAAATCGAAGTGCAATAAATCGACTTTTAACTTCTCGCGGAATTTTTTTGTCATCATTGGCAGCCGCGAATACAGAACATTTCAACTGAACACTTCGTACTCTCTTGTATTTTGTTTCTCCCACAAGTCCACTCTCACATAAGGAGAGCAGTACGGAGTAGTCAGGTGTGTTCATTTTGTCCAACTCGTCGATCAATAATATGCGCGGAGAATACTCAATAAGAAAATCAGATAATCCGCTTTTGGTACTCGATGAGCCAAGAGAATAATGAGCCCCATCTAAACGTGCAAGACAAAAAAGAAACATACTCTTTGCGCTGGCGGGTGGTCCAATCATGAGGATATGTATCGGTTCTTCACTCCGCAACGCCCGTTTAAAGAGTTTTTTCACATCGTTATAGCCTATAATGTCATCAAAGATAGATTCTGAGAATTCAATCTCTTCGTCTGTCTCTGGACTATAATTTAATTGTGCTTCGTATAGTTCGATCTCTTTCTTTGTTTTTTCTCGATCTACTAACAAATAGCCGCGATTCTTGCGGGATTTATACACAATTTGAATTATTCCCGCCAAAACTAACTGATTCAAGTGTGGTCCTGAAAGTCTAATATCATCCCAAGACCACCCTAAGTCCTTGAAATACTGATCGTCTTTATGGTCCTCTTCATATTCGAGGATTCTTCTGACACCTGAGAGGTAGTCAGGGTTTTTCTGCAAAAAGTGCACTAAGGACATATTTCGCACTACCTAAGTAGTTCTGAAGTAAAAACTCCCGTTCCATTAAATTTATTAAGCTCCACGTATAAATAATATTTGCGACTATATGACTATGCGGCTACGCTAGTCTTTAATTTTTGAGGGAGGAGCTTGGGGGAATCGAACCCCCGTTCTTCTACCTCAGGAGGGTTTTTTCTTTTTATGAGTTTTCTGTTTCACTGACTTCACTACACGACTTTTACCCACATTTCGAGTCGTGACCACGCCCGCTTACTCACGGAGGGAAGTGAGTGACGTTTCAAACTCCCGCGGCAGGAGACCCTTCCTTTTCTGAGACATAATAGGTCAGCAAGGGTGCGACCTTGTAGATGTATTTCGTGTGTGTCTCATGAACTACATTATAAGAACTCAATTATATATTTTGTGTCTCAGTTATTAGGTTATAATTTGTCATCACAAAATAAGTTGCCGGGTGTAGAATGTTATTACAAATGTGATAACAAAATGAAAGTAAGGGCCTGAATTGTAATAACAAATTCTGATCCTGGAGGTTTGAGCCCCTGCAGCACTTTGCAGACAGAATTAGAAAAAAAGGATGTTAGGACTTACAAAGTTCAAGATCCGCATTGAAGTACTTATGTGCTGGTGGGAAATTATCTGTTTCCATCATAAACTTAGCTATCTCTAAGGCTTTTTCTTTTGTAGTAGCCCATCCAACAGTTCTTGGGCTACCGTGTTCAAATAAATAAAGATACCAACCACTCGGACCAGACTTTTGTATCAATAGATATAAGTCCTCTTTCTCAAAATCAACGAACGAGAAAGAATTGTCTTTGTAGAGTCCTTTTTCTTCGGTATCCCATATTTTTTTCCATCCGTTCATGTAAATACACCCTGGAGTCAGAAGCTCCTTAAAAAATTACTTAAGTAACGAGAAAAAATAGAGGAAGGACTATTCATCAGAGTCTTTATGTACGCGCATGTGTGTGTTAAGTCCTCTTTGGCTAGTAAAGGTCTTTCCGCACTCGTCACAAGGGAATTCCTTAGTTTCTTCGTGCGTTTCTTTTTCCTCTTCTGTGTCATCCTTAGTTTTTTCTTGTTCCTTTTCCTCTTTTTTTGGTGGTTCTTCATCCGAGGGTGGAATACGTGGAGCTAAGTAGTAATCTAGTTTTGAGCCGTTTAACATCCACGTAAGTTTCAGAGGCATATCATTTGAGAACTCAATACTTACCTCAGATTCGCCAGGGATAGGATCGGTCATATCGTCTAAGTACTTTAAAGCATAAATTCCAACAGCGTCACCGCGTTTCTCAAGAGAGATTGATTCTCCATATTCATAGTCTATGCTGACGTTTCCTGTATCGCCTTCTGCCCATAAAGAAAATTTATCGGCAGTCGTCTTGAGTTTTAAATAGTCACCCATCACAGCGGCGTCTTTAATTGCCTCTTTGAGGTACTTTGCTTTAAGTTTGATTTTTGTTGTAAAGTCTATCTTCGGTACAGGAATGTCTTCAGCGGAAGTTGAACCTAGGAGAGGAATTGAAAATCGTCGTTTTGTGTATAAAGAGTCTGCTACGACATGAAATTTGCTTTTTTGTGAATCCAATGTCAGCGTCAATTTTTCTCCAATGGGGATACGTCGCATTATTGTAGCCATTTCAGTAATATTTATGCCGAATTTCGCGAAGTCTGCCTCTTTGTCATGAAGAGTAAAAGAGTATTCTTTCATAGAATCGCTTGGTATGTCCAAGTCGATCATGGCAATGTGCGCGTCATCAATTGCTCGAAGATGTAGTCCTTCTTTAGTGGTCTCAAATTCGGCTTCTTTTATGAGAGCATTTACACCCTTCACAAGAGAAGACCAAAGTTTTGCACTATCAAATTTGATTTGTACCATATTGTTCACTCCAGAGCCTTTTGAAGCTCCACACATAAAAAAATAGGAGATGTTTGGAATTACCTAAGTACCTAATTACCTAAGTAGTCTCGTTTAAGATTCAATGACATCGTAAATTTCGAAATCTTTATCGAGTATGTCCTGATCTACTTTATCTAAAGCGTCTTGGCGGTCTGTCGCCATCTTTCTTAAGATGACAAATACACTAAATTCGCGTTCTTCTGTCATGTAAACACCCTAATTCTGATCTTCACTCCATAGCAAGTTCTTCTTCCATATTAGCGTCCATTTCAGTGATTCGATCTACATAGGAAAGCCGTTCCTCATCCGTCGACGTTCTGATTTCGATGTTCTGTTTCTTTATCGCATTACAAAGAGCCTCAAAACTCGGTTCTTCCTTAGAAGTCGCACACCGTAAGGTGTACTGATATGCGGTGTCCCACAACTTTTTGAAGTCTTGTTTCCTGTCATTTACAAAATATTCTGGTGCTTCTGAAGTTTCACATCTGAAATGTGTTAAATACACACGTTCATCGTCTTCACTGACGTGCCATTCGTAGTTT
>NZ_JAHPYX010000256.1:0-15712 GCF_019058535.1 Candidatus Borrarchaeum sp. | reverse complement strand
GGTGGTGCCTCATTTTCATTAAGTAGTGGCAAATGGGAATTCAGTGGCTTTACAACGGAAGATGGGGATTCTCTAGAATCTGGTGATACTGCAGACTCAGTAAAATTCAGTTATACTTTAGTTGGACCAATACGTGGCAAGCAAGAAGGACAACCTGATCAGCCTGGACAACAACCCGAAGAACCTCCTGGGGAATCTCCTGATCAGCCTGGACAACAGCCGGATGAGCCACCTGGACAGCAAGAATCTCCAAATGAAATGAAACTCTCCTCAGAAAACCTAGTGATCGTCTTAACTTGTCATATCAGTGCTGCTGATGGAAATAAAATGAAGATAGATGTTTATATAGAAAATTGGAACTTTGCGAGTGAAGAAAACAGATTAGCGCTACAAACCGATTTTACTACGGATAATAGTTCAGATATCACTGAAGAAAATAATAATGGTTACCAGATTGGTAAAGCCTTCTTTGCCTATGAAGATTCGGCAACAGCCGATGGGCAGTCTGTTACAGTAGTAGCAAATTCTGAACAAATAGAACAAGCTAAGGGTTTAAAAGTCTGGTTTAACTACCCATCGTTTACAGAAACCTTAGATCACGATCCAACCATTGGAATTGGCGATTTAACCGCAGAAATTGCGCTTATTGGTGAAACTGGAACTGAGCTTCTTTCTAACTCAACGTTTGGTATTTATGCTACCTTTGTAGTGATTGTAGTAGTAGTTGTCGTTATTTTTATAGATAGAAGAAAGTAACTTTTTGCCTAAAACCTCAATCTATTTATTTTTTATTTATCAGTTTTTAATGAATAATCTGATTTCTATTGAAAAAGTTGAATAGAAAGTAGCAAAAAGGCAGAACAGTTTAAACTGGGATTCAGATGAAGAATAGTGACGGTTCAGATGTACATTCAATTTTGAATCATCCAATTCGTCGCAAGATTCTTAGACTCATTGCAGAGAAAGGATATGCCACTTTTACAGATTTTAAAAATTCCCTCAACCTTAAGGTAGGAACATTATATTATCATCTGGACAATTTGGGCGACTTTATTTCACAAGATGATCAGAAACGATATCTCCTTACTTCCCGTGGCATTGAGGCACTTAAATTAATGGATCGAAGCGAAGACATAACAACTACAGACGAAACAGTGCTTTTGAAAGCTTTTTATGGTATAGGTCTTAAACCGATTGTCGACTATATTCTAGAAAAACCAAAAGAATTTCTACCTTTTGGTATTTTGATAGTATTTCTTCTATCATATGTTACGTATCTTGCAGAACTAAATACGATTTTATTATTTTTCACTGAAAGTTCAGTCTCTTTACTTTCAATGGTATTTATTCTTAGCTTTGTGCGATGGTTTTACATCTATTTATTCATAGAAATCTTCTGTGGACTTATTTTTAAAAGAAGTATATTTAGTTTAGGAACATTAACGGGAACATTATGGGCACAATTTCCACTTATTTTTTATGTTCTTCTATGGAGGTTTGGAGGGGTTTATCGAATTGGGAATGATTTCTTTCAATTAATGTTTCAACTCTTTTTCCAAATTTGGCTACTCCTTGTAATAACATATGTTATTACAAAAAGCAAACAACTCAAGATAGAAAAAGCATTCTTAATTTCAATATTGATTCATTATTTCAATATTGTCATTTTACAATTCATTATTTAATTATTGAACCATGGTCATCCTTTTCGTTCTTTTTTTCTTCTTCCTCTTCATTGTCCTCTAATGAGTTACTTATTTGCTGATTTATTATTTCCATTAGATGTTTATCTAAAACCTCAACTTGCTCCGCATCAAAAAATTCCGTACCACATTTGGGACATCTCCAACAGGGTATCTCTTTTATGCCTTTAAAATCAGTCATTGCTTTTTCCAGAATACCCCCACATTCACATTCTTTTTTCATGAATTTTCACTACCATGCAAACTTAACAGGGATCTATCTAGTAGAATTGTTTTTAAATAGACTTGGCGGAAAGTTCCCTTCCGAAAGGTGGGGGATAAGAGCCAAAATCCTTTTATAGTTATAAGAAAATATTTGTAACTATGCGATATAAGTTAGATAAGTCATCACATTCGGTATATGCACTACAATATCATCTTGTTCAGTGTGTCAAATATAGACGAAATGCATTAGATAGCAAAGAGATTGTAGACGTGCTCAAACAAAAGGTATATGAAATAAGCGAAACTTTTGAGGTGGGAGTGCTCAATATAGAATGTGATAAAGATCATTTTCACATGATTTTCAAAAGTAAACCCACTTTAGACATTCCAAAATATATGAACACCTTAAAAACTATCACATCCCGAGAAATACAACGTAATTTTCCAGCAGTCAAAGAAAAACTCTGGAAAGGAGCATTCTGGTCAAGATCATATTTTTTAGCTACTACAGGACAGGTAACTTTTGAACTATTGAAGAAATATGTTGACAATCAGGGGATAGATCATGCAACTAACACAACAGATTAGGATTTTTCCCACCTTAGAACAGGAAGAGGTACTCTGGGTACTCTCAGAGAAATGCAGACTTATCTATAATTTCGCGCTTGCTGAAAGAAGAAATGCTTATAAAAATGGTGTCAAGGGAGTAACCTATCGCAAGCAACAAAACGACCTACCAACAACCAAGGAACAATACCCAGAGTATAAATGGGTTTATTCTAAAGTATTGCAATATGTTCTAAAAACGCTTAACGCTGATTATAAATCATTCTTTGCTCTTCGGAAAAATGGGTATCAAGACGCACAACTGCCCAAGTTCAAGGGTACACAGTACTTTACCACAATGGTTTACAATCAATCGGGGTTCAAGGTTGAAAAACGGAAAGTGGCCGTATCTCATTTTTATAATGATATTCCTTTGGAGTTTGTTGTTCCAGAAAAGTTCTCGTTCATTGAAGATACATGCATCAAACAAGTCTCTATTTTCAGCAAAGATGAGAGATATTTTGTCGCGATAACCTATGAGGTTGAAGACCCCTCCTATATTGATAACGGTCGGTATCAAGCGATTGACCTCGGTATCACTAACATAGTAACCGCTGTAAATACTACTGGAAAGTTCTTAGTGGTGAAAAATAAGCGACCAGATAAGTATTGGCATCCGAGAATCATAAAACTGCAAGCAAGACGAGATAAGTGCATAAAATGCAGTAATAGATGGAAACATTTTGATAGAATTGTGAAACACTATCAGAAGAAATGCGCAGATCAAACAAAGGATTTCCAGCATAAACTCAGCAAGAAGTTAGTGGAAAATACCAAAGCACACACCATCATTGTGGGCGATCTTAAAGTTAAAAG
The DNA here is from genome assembly GCF_019058535.1 of Candidatus Borrarchaeum sp. Taxonomy (NCBI): domain Archaea; kingdom Promethearchaeati; phylum Candidatus Borrarchaeota; class Candidatus Borrarchaeia; order Candidatus Borrarchaeales; family Candidatus Borrarchaeaceae; genus Candidatus Borrarchaeum; species Candidatus Borrarchaeum sp. Next base: position 12,383 of record NZ_JAHPYX010000256.1, on the reverse strand, counting down.
TATGGCACACTCAACTAAAGTACCAAAGCACATGAGAAAAGGTCTGAATAGAGCTACCCAAAATACTGGATCATTGGGACGGTTCGTACATTTTCTAACCTACAAAGCTAAGAGAGTAGGTAAAAGCACAATAGAATTTGACGAACGAAATACCTCCAAAGAGTGTTATGTTTGTGGAAAACTCCATGATATGCCGATTTGGAAGCGAATTATGAATTGTGAGTGTGGTAACGTGATAACTAGGGATAAAAATAGTTGTGTGGTGCTCATGAAACGTTACCTATCACAGAATGCCAAGTGGACGGGCTATCAAGAATTTCTTGATAATCTGCGATACACAGCCAAAGGTAAAACGAGAGTACCCAGTCCGAAATTCGGATATGGTTTGGAGGACTCGCAGGAAGCCCCATCCTTCAGGGTGGGGTAGTTCACATAGACTTGGATTATAGAGTAGATATCTGAGAACGATGGATAGAAATAACGGTATCCTTTTATGAAAAACTAGAAGTATGAACATCGAACTAGTTCAAAAGAAAATATGATTTCAATAAAGATGGGGCATTTACTAATAAGATATGCAACTTTAAAGTAATATTACGGATTTAAATAATTGGTGATGATTTTAATGGATGTTGAGAAAGCAAAATTAGTTGAAATGTATCGAAAACTCTTAGAACTTAGAAAATTCGAAGAGAAATGTTGGGATTTGTTCTCACAAAACCTGATTCCAGGTACAATTCATTTATACTTAGGTCAAGAGGCAGTTGCAGTTGGTGTGTGCAGCAATCTTAATGAAGATGATTATGTGCAGAGCACCCATAGAGGGCATGGGCATTGCCTTGCTAAAGGTGCTCAAATGGATAAGATGTTTGCAGAGTTGATGGGCAAAGCGACAGGCTATTGTAAAGGAAAAGGAGGCTCTATGCATATTACTGATGCCAATGTAGGTCTTCTTGGCGCTTGTGGTGTAGTCGGCTCAGGTATTGTAATGGCACCAGGTGCAGGTCTTTCAGCTAAACTGCGGGGGACAAATCAAGTAGTGGTTTGTTTCTTTGGAGATGGTGCTTCAAACACTGGCAACTTCCACGAAGGAATTAACATTGCTGCCGCTTGGGATCTTCCCGTTGTTTTTGTATGTGAAAATAACCTATATGCCATGGGAACTAAACAAACTGATGTAATGAAAGTCAAGAATATCGCAGATAGAGCTTCTGCATATGGTATTCCAGGCGTTATATGTGACGGAAATGATGCTGTTGATGTATATAAAAAAGCATATGAAGCAGTAACACGTGCAAGAGAAGGTAAAGGTCCAACTCTCATTGAATGTAAGACATATCGCCATAGAGGTCATTCACGATTTGATCAGGGAAAATATCGACCAGAAGAGGAAGTAGATGAGTGGCTAAGGATGGATCCTATAATACGTATGAGAGAGCGCTTAACTTCAATGGGAATTCTTACTGAAGAGGAAGCAGATGTTATTGTAAACGAAGTTGATGAAGAAATAGAAGTGGCCGCTAAATTTGCCCTTGAAAGCCCATTTCCAGATCCAAAAACTGCATCAGAAGATGTCTGGGTTGAGGAGCGTGAGTTAGAATGAGAGAAATTATGGCGATTGAAGCATTACGAGAAGCATTTAGAGAAGAAATGCTAAACGATAAGAGAGTTGTACTTATTGGTGAAGACATTGGTAGTAAATGGCATGGTGCATTCAAAGTCACTCAAGGACTCGCAGATGAATTTGGAGAAGAAAGAGTAAGAGATACACCCATTTCAGAAGCAGCCATAATTGGCACAGCTGTAGGAGCCGCCATGACGGGTCTTAGACCCGTTGCAGAAATTATGTTTGGCGATCTGATAGCACTTGCAATGGATGCTATTTGTAATCAAGCGGCAAAAATTCGATATATGTTTGGAGGACAGGTTAAAGTACCTGTCGTTATAAGAACACCCTTTGGAGGAGGAAAATCTATAGCGGCTCATCATAGTTCCTCATTTGAAGCTTGGTTTATGCATGCCGCAGGATTAAAGGTTGCAATGCCTTCGACTCCCTACGATTGTAAAGGGTTGCTAAAAACTGCTATAAGAAATGTAGATGATCCAGTTTGCTTTTTTGAACATAAATTATGTTATTTACTTAAAGGTCATGTCCCAGAAGAAGAATACTTTATTCCATTTGGCGAAGCTGATGTTAAAAGAGAAGGTGATGATGTAACTATAGTTGCTACATTCTTAATGGTACATAAATCACTTAAAGTGGCTGAAGAACTAGCCAAAGAGGGCATTAGCGTTGAAGTCATAGATCCAAGGACATTAGTACCTCTTGATATAGAGACCATTGTAAATTCGGTAAAAAAGACAGGACGAGTCGTTATCGTTTCTGAAGACATTAAACGTGCTGGAGTCACAGCAGAAATTGCTTCTCAAATAATGGAAGAAGGAGGATTCGATTATCTTGATGCTCCTATCAAACGAGTTGCCTCTTTGAACACACCAATTCCATTTTCACCTACGCTTGAAGATTATGTGATTCCCAATGAGAAAAGGATCACAAAAGCAGTGAAAGAAGTCCTTGCTTGAATTCCTAAAAGAATTCATCTTAAAGAGGGATTTAAATGGTGACTAAAGTAGTGATTACAAAAATGTCAATGGTTATGGAAGAAGCCACAATTGTAGAATGGCTTAAGAATGAAGGCGATACTGTAGAGAAAGGCGAACCTATTGTTGAAATTTTAACAGAAAAAGAAACTGTTGAATTAGAAGCACCAGCGTCTGGTGTTTTGTTAAAGATTCTAGCTGAAGAAGCAATGGAACTTCCTATAGATGCAGTAATCGCATTAATAGGTGATCCTAATGAACCTCTTCCCGACCTTGAATCACTAGTTACTGCCTTGCCTCAAGAAGCGAGTGTAGTTGAAATAGAATCTCCAACAGAGACGCCTCCATCCTTGAAGCCCGAGTTTGCACATCAGGAGGCCATTACATCCACTGACCTCGTTGAAGAACATACAAAACGAATTATAGCATCACCCCGAGCAAAAAAATTAGCTACTGAACGTGGAATAGATCTAAATTATATCACAGGTACAGGACTCAGAGGACGCATAGTTGAGCGGGATGTTGAGGCATTTTTGAGCCTAATGGTTTCAGAAGGGCCTAAAATAAAGGAAGAACGGAAATTTTTCGGCATTCAGAAAATGACTGCTAAAAAAGTCACTGAAAGTTATCAGACAATCCCTCAGTTGACACACGTGATGGAAATAGATGTGACAAACATAATGAACTATCGCACTAAACTTGCTGAAGAAAAGGGTATGAAAATTTCTTATACAGCGTTTTTAGTGAAAGCTGTCGCTGAATCTTTAGTAAAGCATCCTATCCTTAACTCCACCCTTTCTGGAGACATAATTAAGATTTACGAAGATGTCAATATCGGTGTGGCTATAGCGACCCAAGATGGGTTAGTAGTTCCTGTCGTCCATAAGGCTAGCACTAAGCCAATTGAATCAATTTCAACTGAAATCAAAAGTCTGATTAAAAAAGCAAGAGAGAAAAAACTTCGTTCAAATGACTTTATGCAACGTACGTTTACAGTCTCAAATCTAGGAATGTATGGTATTGAGTTTTTCACAGCTATAATAAATCCTCCAGAAGCAGCTATTCTAAGCGTTGGAAGAATGGCTGAAAAACCGGTTGTGATTAATGGAGGTATTCATATTCGTTCAATGATGTATCTAAGCCTCACCTATGACCATAGAATCATAGATGGTGCACCAGCTGCCGCATTCTTACAAACTTTGCGTGAGTTATTGGAAAACCCTAATGAAGTGGCTTGGTAGTTACGCAAAATCCTTGCATCTTTTTAATTTTTGGTGAACTTGGTGAATGTTAAATGGTGTCTGTTAGATGTAGAGTTCGATGATCCCTTCTTTAACATGGCAGTTGAAGAAGCAATACTAATTTATGTTGGAAAACAAGTTGTTCCAGGCACAATTCGATTTTGGAGAAATAAGAATGCAGTGTTTATCGGGCGATTCCAATGTATTAGTCGCGAAGTTGATTTAGCATTATGCAAAAAAAATGATGTTAAAATTGTCCGAAGATTTACTGGCGGCGGTGCAGTATATCACGATTATGGGAATCTCAATTATTCGATTTTCTTGCATAAGACTCATCCTTTAATACAAGCTGAAATTCCAGATCTAATAGACTCACAGATATTTGGACATAGTATAATTCTTGGTTTGAAGAAACTCAATATCGAAGCTAATCTGCTTACAGAAGGCGCAATTGGTGTAAAAGGCTTAAAAATATCAGGAACTGCTCGTACTCTTAGAAAAGGAGCTTTTCTGCATCATGGTTCACTACTGGTAAATTCAGATCTAGATTTTTTACAAAAAGTATTACAAGGTAAACGGATTGATCCTGATAAGAGATGTCTAGACTCCAAAAGGTCTCCAGTAACCTCAATAGAACATGAACTGGGTAAGAAAATGAATATTAAAAAAGTAAAAGAAGCGTTGAAAACTGCATTTGAAGAAGTTTTCAACATGAAATTAAATCCAAGTCAATTGACAAAAGATGAACTACGTCTTGCTAAGCGCTTATATGATGAGAAATATGCTTCGAATGATTGGACTTTTCAGCGCTAATGCGAAACCTTTTAAATGCAATATCGTTCACTTATAACGTTATCTTTTAAACTTTGAAGAAACAGAGGTTTCAATATGAAAGTAAAGCCAGTTTGCGCTATTTGTCTGCTTGAAAGAGGTTTTAAACAAGCAAAAATGGCAACTGATGACGAAGAGTTGCAAAGAAAAGTAGTAAAGCGATTACTAGAATTTCTAGCGAAAAACTTTGACTCTAATCACACTCCTCCACAAATTGGCTATTTACGAGATAAAATCGTACTTGAAGCCATTGGTATGGATGATGAAGACATATATTCAAAATTAAAAAAATATTCAAATGAAATTGCATTAGAAATCCTACCAGACGTTCGCAATTGGATTGAAGAAGCTGATGATTCACAGAAAGAACGCTTTAGAAGAGCATGTATTATATCAATAGTAGGCAATATTATGGAATTTGATATAAGTGGACACAGTTTTGATTTAAAGGATCTTCCAAAGGTTATCAATGATGCAGAAACTGAATTAGTTATTGATGATATCGACAAAGTTTTCCAGATTATCCAAGAAAAGAAAAATATCCTGTTTCTTCCAGATAATGCAGGAGAAATTGCCTTTGATACTCTTCTGGTAGAGGAGTTCAAAAGGAATGGGTGCCATGTTACGGTTGCAGTGAAAGAGAAGCCTATAATGAACGATGCGACAATGGACGACGCTTTGGAAGTTGGAATGGATAACGTGGCTGATAAACTTATGACCACTGGAACAGATCCTGTAACCGCTGGATTAAATATTAATGAAGCTTCGAAAGAGTTTTTAGAAGAATATAAAAAATCAGAGATAATTATCGCAAAGGGCATGGGACATTTTGAAACATTGACAGAATTTGAGCTTCCTATCCCGTTAGTACATCTATTAAGAACGAAATGTGAACCTATTGCAAACTCTCTCGGTGTAGCTCGTCACCGTAATGTAGCTAAAATCGCGTAATATTCTAGGGAATTATGGCAATTTTTATGTTTTCGCCCTTTTGTAGCAACTCTAGCGCATCACTTACCTGATTTAATGGCATTTCTTTTGTGATAAGTGGTTTAACTTTTACTATACCCGACGAAATTAGATCTAATGCTCTCTTAACGCAGGCTGGCGTATGATGGAATATGCCTTTTATTGTTAAGTCTTCATAATGTATACGGTGAGTATCTACAGAGATTTTTGTTCCTGGGGCTGCCCCTCCAAATAATATGGTGGTTCCTGCCTTCCCTGTCATTGCAATTGCATTTTCCCATGTTTGGGGTAAACCGACACATTCTATGACGATGTCTGCTCCTCGTCCATCGGTTATTTTCTTGACTTTTCCCACAGGGTCTGTTTTTGCGTTAATTACATGATGGGCGCCGACCTCTAAGGCTTTTTGAAGCCTATATTCTATTAAATCAATTGCAATAACATTTTTGGCTCCTCTTGCACGTGCTAGCTGTATATGAAGCAACCCAATAGGTCCCGCTCCAATAACCACAACGTTATCCGTTAAATTAATGTCTGCGATTTCATTACCGTTAACAACGCATGCAAGTGGTTCTGTGAATGCTGCTTCTTGAAATGAAACATGATCTGGTATTTCATACATATTTTGACGTGCAATTCTTTCTGGGATGCGGATATATTCCGCATATGCTCCATCTACACTAAATCCAATTAAAGTCTCATCTAATTCTTCACAAAGATTTTGTTTTCCTTTTTTGCAAGAATAGCATTCATTACAGGGAGCTGAATTGGCTGCAACTACACGCATACCTCTTTTAAAATTTCTGACATTTTTGCCAACTACCTCAATAATACCAGAGAATTCATGGCCAAAGGTCAATGGGGGTTTAACTTTTGGATGACCTCTTTTGTATACTTTAAGGTCTGTGCCACAAGTCAAGATAGCTTTTGTTTTAACTATAACATCACCTTCATGTTCTAGTACTGGAATATCAACATCTTCTAACTTTATTACGCCTGGTTCATAGAACCTTATTGCTTTCATTGTTTTTTCCACAGCCTTCAAGCCTCCATGAAATGCTAGAGCGCTTTTTGTTGAGAAAATTCTTTGCAATTCTTTTAAAAGCAAATTTTATTGCTGTAAATCTATTATCTAATCAGATAATGTTGTACTAGGACGTATTATGAATATATTTAAAAAACATATGCCTTCGACAACTGTTTTTTAATCTTTAATAAAATCTACATAATTTAATTTTACAAAAATCCGTGAAGCGATTTTTTCTATTAAGAAAATTTTATGCAATTTAAAATGATTTTTTCAGCGTTAAATTGTGACAAAACGTATAATGTTTATTTTGAATGTGACAAAACATATTGAGGGGGTTATAAAAGTAATTGAATTTTTTCTTTGGTCAAATACATATAATTTGTCGAGGGGATCTTGAGTGGAGGGAAAAATGTGGTTTTTATTCATAAAAAATGTGGTCAAAGCCCCGATCTCATTAAAATTGTTGAAAAACAAATTATTAACACTCTCAAAAAACAGCCAAACGGACACTATCGACTTGAAATAGTCTTCAATGAAATATCGGGTCACGAATACATTTGTGACAAATGTAACACTATCTTAGATGACGAAGAAATCGTAGAAATACTTAAAGAGATTTATATTCCAGAAGAGCACGAAAATAGCTATACAACAACTACCTAATTGACCATTTTTTCTTTTTTACAATAGAAAATCAATGCTAAAAAGAATTGAGCTGTATCCAAAATGATTTTTTTCTTATAAAGAGTAACTACGTCAGTAGTAACGTTTATAAATGGATTCACCCCCCCATCGCTTATTACTGCCTATTTATAATCATTTTTTCATCAATAAGAATTATATACCTCAGATGAGGGTATTGTAATTGATCTTTGACCGGCTAGGAAAAAAAATTGTACGTTTTAATAAGTTCCTGATCATTACTTGGATCGTAATTGCTATAATCTTAGCTAGTCGCGCAGCTCAAGTTAATGATATGTTAACATCAGATTTCTCTGATTTTGTACCTCAAGACATGGAGTCAAGAAGGGCTAGTGATATTTTAAAAGAAGAATTCCCAGACCTACCTGTAACTTCTCTTATAGTTGTAATTCAGACAAATCCAAGTCATAGTGGGACATCAACGACGCAAGCTGCAGAAAATAATGATATTTTTGATCCCACAATTCAAGATTTTATTGAAACGCTGGATGATGAAGTTGAAAAATATCCGCATGTCATAAATGTGGATAATTACTATGGCATGAACGAATCGATCCATCAATCTTATTACGAGGGAACGTATAAAGGCTTACTTGAAGCCATTATTGAAGCTCATGAAGATTTTAACAAGACACAGTCTTTTTATGATATGTCTGATCGTGAACGAGACGAAACTCTTACTGGACTTGCGCAGTTCTTTGCCAGCGATTTCAATATGGATGCTGATGACTTAGAAGAATTTGTTTACGATATCTATGAGCTTAAATTAAAGTTTGACAATGTTGATAGTAAAGAGTTTAATAAAATGGCGCAAAATTATACTGACAAGTGGGACCTTAAGACTGAACATTTTTTATCAAATTACACCAACTATTACAACTTTTTGAACGATTTTAACGCAACTCATTCACTTTTCAATTTTAACCAATTTCCAATTCTAAATAATGACGGCTTTAATGATACTACTGAAAAGTTCTTAGATTCACTTGACACAAATTACACAGACGCTTTAATGATGAGCGAATCACAATTAATTTCCTTTGTGTATACCTATTACGGCTTTTATCATTATTTAGAAGACGAAAACCTGCTTTGGCCAGATAACACAACCGACCAACTTAACCAGGCTGCAAGTGTTCTTCCACCACAACTGGATCCCTATGTAACTGTTCATTCTATTTGGGCTATAGCTGATCAGACATTTGGTCCCCCTGGAATAGAACTTTTTTCAGCTATATTAGCAGACGGAGCCGCTAGCATGACAGAAACAGAACTTAGAAACCAAATTGAGTTTTACTACGATTTTTTTGTGGAAGAAATGAATTATTTTGATTTATCATCTAGTTTCGTAACTATGCTTTTTGAGGCTTTAGGAGGCGACTTAGACGACTTCGAACTCGGTCTTATGGAAGATATCTATGATCTTGGTCGTCATGTGACTGAAGACGAGTTTTCACAACTTGCTGAAGAAAAAACTCAGGAATTCATAGAAGACAATCCGCTTAGTGAAAGTTCAACAAAAGAAATTTTGGAACGAGTTGTGAGCGATGATAACGATACCATGATTCTCTTTATCAATTTAGATTCCAGCTCCAGTTCTGAAGAAACCAAACACATACTTGAGCAACTAGATGAAGATATCCCCCTCATAAAAGCAGAAGTTTTACAACAACATACTAACGAAACTACCTTAAGCACAGAAACCAAGCACATACTTGAGCAATTAGATGAAGATATCCCTCAAATAAAAGCAGAAGTGATGCCTCAGCAAACTAATGAAACGACTTTAAATGCAGAGACAATTGATTTTGAGGTATATGTTACTGGAGAGGGTGCCTTCAACCTGGAAGGTGGTGAAACAGCAGAATCAGACATGGCACTAACTGATATGGTTTCGATAATCCTTATTTTAATAATTTTAATGCTGATATTTCGATCTCCAGTAGCTGCTGTGCTTCCTTTAATAGCAATGGGCATTTCAATTGTTATTGTGCGAGGCGTATTTTATTCTCTTGGTTTCATGGGCATCCAGATTCATACAATGGCAAATATGTTTACGACACCAGTTTTGCTTGGCGCTGGAAGTGATTATTGCATTTTCATCATTTCTCGGTTCTTTGAAGAGTTAAGAGGTGGCAAAGATAAGAGACAAGCAATTAGAAAAACAATGGAAACTGCAGGAAAAACTGTTGCCTCAAGTGGTGGAACCGTTATGATTGGTTTTGCCAGCATGCTTCCAACGAAATTTGGCTTAATGCGCATAATTGGTATGTCTGTACTTCTAGGAATAGGGGTCGCACTCATATCTGCCCTCACTCTTATACCATCAATACTATTATTATTAGGAGATCGAATATTCTGGCCTCGTCGCAAGACCACGGTACAATCAAAGAATTCATCTTCAACAAACAAAAATGGTGGCCTCATAAAAAAAGTTTCGAATGTTGTTGTCAAAAAGCCAAAACTTACTTTAGTACTAATTTTGGCGGTGTCAATTCCACTTATTTCTCAGATTGCATTTCTTCACCTGTCTTATGATTCTATCGCAACTATGCCTCCTACCGAATCGAAGAAAGGCTACGATATTTTAGCAGAAGAATTAGGAGAAGGTGAAATCTCTCCAATGGATGTGGTAATTCACTTCACAAACGAAAATGCAACAATCTGGAACACCACGATTTTAGAAGAAGTGGGGGTTATGTCAGACTACTTGGAAGCACTCAATGGTACCGATAAAGTAATGTCAATTAAAAAACCATTTGGTACAGAGGAAATCAAGTATCTTAAATTCGAGAAAAACGAGACTGCACGTGCACTTATGGAAATGTACGTAAGTGAAGATAATGATACAACCTACATATCAGTCCTTTTAGAGAGAGAACCCTATTCAGATGAAGCTATGAATCTGGCAAGGGAAATTAAAACATATTTAATTTCTTATCAGGCGAATAGCACAGTACTAGGCGAAGATCAATGTGAAATTCTTCTAGGAGGTGCTAGCCAAGGTAATGTCGAAATGGATAAATTGCTTTGGAATGACTTTTACGGCGTCATGTTGCCCATCACTTTCGCTGGAATATTCATCGTACTTCTAATTCTACTATTATCGATTCCAACTCCGCTTCGGTTAATTGGGACAATATTATTATCAGTATTACAGATTCTAGGACTCACAACTCTTGTATTTCAAACCGTATTGGGAATTCCTATTGAATTTACTCTTCCAATCATAGTATTTGTTTGTCTAATGGGATTGGGAATGGATTATGATATATTCTTAGTTTCTCGAATGAGAGAAATTAGATTTGAGCCAGGAAAAGAAACAGATGATGCAACTGCTATACAACAGGCGTTGGAAAAAACTGGTGCGATTATTACCTCTTGTGGTTGTATAATGGCAGCCGCATTTGGTTCTATGATGCTCTCTTCAACCATTACAATGAAGATGTACGGATTTGCCTTAGCAACTGCAATTATACTAGATGCAACAGTGGTACGGTTATTCCTTGTTCCTTCAGTTATGCTTCTGGCAGGTAAATGGAATTGGTGGCCTCCTAAGCTAGCAGAGGTTATTGGATCTAGACTCGGAAAGATTGAACATTAGATATTCCTAAAAGGGTGTTAATTTCACAATGGATTCCACAAAAAGTAGAAGATCACAATTTAGGCCGATGTACTTTTTAGCACTCTTTTTGCTAATTTGTTTGCTTATGGGAGGATTACATGCTCCTAACTCATTGACAGTGATAGCAGAGCAAGATGATAAACCCCTCTCAACTGAGGATGACTTTGCAGGAATAAAAGTATTAATTGACCAAGTAAAGTCAGAAAACCGTTCATTACACAGTATGGTCGGTTATTTAGAGGCCGAGGGAGCATCAGTTGATATACTTGAGGATAAGGTGTTTAATATTAAAAATATTCAAGAATATGACATTTTGATTCTAATTGAGCCGTTATATGATCCGAGCGCAGAAAAGGTGATAGAAAAATACGTAAAAAACGGCGGAAGCGTGTTGTTTTCAGGTGACAATAGATGGGAAGATTACACGAAATATGTAGACTTTGCAAATATCTCATATCAAAAACCAAATCCTAGCGAGGGTTATACGAAAGAAATAAATGGGCATCCAGCAACTCTAAATGTTCAAGAAATATATTGTGCAGAGCCTCAATCAAGTTTGATAGTTGGAACTAACGCAAGTACGATTGTAATGAAAGACGGGTATGTTGAGGCCGCAGCAGCATGGATAGAAAACGGGAAATTCATGGTTGTTGCCGATGAACATATTTTGCTTGATGATTATTACAAGAGTGGTGACAACCACTTATTTATGCATAGCATCCTTAAATGGCTCAGAAATATTGGTTTTTCAATTGACGTCACAACAACTATCAAAAAAGGTGAACAAATAACAGTTCAAGCCGAATTCGTGAATTATAGAACCAACGAAATTAGTATTAAAGCAATAACTGAAAGCAAAAATTTCGAAGAAATAAATAATCACTTTGTTTTGCAACCAGGTATAAACGAAATAGAATTTCAATTGAGTGAAAATATCATTGAACTCTTTTTCCTTGGAGAAAAAGAATTGACACTAAAATTTGAATACAATGGCAGGACACTTTTTTCTGAGGACTCAATTATTGATGTGCAATATTCATCAATTTATATCGGTATAGTTGCTGCTCCTTTGGTCTTTATAGGATTAATCTTACTAATTTTCAAAATTAATTCTAAAAGATCACCTAATTCTTAGTTTTTCAAGATTGATACACTATTCTATCAGCAGCAACACAGATAATTAAAAAGAAAAAATGTTTGATAGAATCCTGTGCTATTCAAATTTTGTAGAATTAATTGTGTTCTTGGATGATGACGGCGTAGTCCATGTGTTCGTCACCGGCAAACCGTGCTTTGTAGTGGCAGGAGGGGCAGACAATTGTCCGGTCCTCGTAGCACACATCGGTGACCTGTTGGCAGATGGGGCATTCTTTCAGTTGCTGCT
>NZ_JAHPYX010000255.1:0-10946 GCF_019058535.1 Candidatus Borrarchaeum sp. | reverse complement strand
GGATATGCCTCCACCCAGTCGGGCATTACGGGTACACTCACGGTACCATATATAGAGGTTCCGAGTAACTATAAAAAGCCATCGTATTTCGTCATCGTATAAAGTTAAAATAAAATAAATAAAATAAAATAAAATAAAATAAATAGTATACAAAGATCCATGCTTATCGATTGGTGAAAGACTTAAACATGAGAGAGGATTTTAATGGTAGAATTCAAGAAAGTGAGATCAGATTTCATAAGAATGGCACGCCTCGCAAAAAAGCCTTCAAGAAAAGAATTTTGGCTTAGCATCAGAATTAGCTTACTTGGCATGGTTGCTATAGGTCTTATAGCGTTTATAATTAAACTTATCTTCACTTTGGTAGTTGGTTTTACACCTCCGACAGCCTAAGGAGGCATTTTTTATGGAGACTCAAGAAAAACCTGAGGTAGCGAAAAAACGTACGGGTACGTCAATTTTCACGATTCGCACCACCATCGGTCAAGAAAAATCAGTAGCAGAGCTAATTGCTAATCGAGTTAAAATACACGATCTCGTTATAAAATCTATCTTGGTGCCTGAAACTCTACGAGGATACATCTTCATAGAAACGGCAAAAAGGGATGCCATTGATGAAGCTATTTCAGGAATTTCACACGTTAGAGGATCAGTAGGAAAAACCCATATTACTGAACTCTCGCATTTTCTAATTCCAAAGCCTCCAACCGAAGGGCTTGAAGCCGGTGATATTGTAGAAATAACTGGAGGGCCATTTAAAGGAACTAGAGCAAAAGTAACGAGAGTAGACACAACAAAGGAAGAAGTTACAGTTGAGTTACTTGACTCACCTGCCCCAATACCCATCCGAGTTCATGGAGATTATGTACGAAAAGTTGGTGATCGGATAGAAGCAGATGAGTTTTCAATTCGTTGATAATAAGTCGACACAAAAATATTATTCTTGAAAAATAAGCCCCAGATCAAATATTGGTTTTATTTCAATAACTTTTTCAGGGCACGTTTCTTCACAATCCCCACAGGTAATGCATCTTTCAATTGCAACACATAATCTTCCAAACCCTCTCAGCGGCGCTGGGAGTGATATTGCTTCTAAAGGTTTTTTAACTGCTAATTGTTTGATAAAATTTATTAGAAGGCGTCTATTTTCTGATTTTATTTCCCCGCTGTCTTCAAAAAGGCTGGGCAAGTCAAATTTATTTTCAATCAGCGGGGCATCAAGTTGACAGACCTCTTCACATTTATGGCATCCTATGCAAATGCTCTGTAGCGCGGTTACCTTTCCAAATCCACGGAGACCTTCTGGAACAGCTATCACTTTTTCAGGCTTTTTTATTGCGATTTTTCTTATTAAATCGACTAATTTTTCTCTTTTAGATTGAGTTTCCTCGGTCTCTGATTCATTGGTTTTATCAGACATCAAACTTCCCGCTTACTGTTAATTGATCAAATTTCGAACAGTCATAGTGCTTATGTTCTGATGTGCAAATCACAGAATAAAGTTATATTTGTAAAGATACCGATTTCAACAACTATTATATATATATTTATACAGAAACAGGTAAGATGTATTTCAATGTCCGCCGCTTGGAGGACACATAATTCCAGATGAAAGGCGGCATTATAGGAGGAAATGTTATGACTGTAAGAGTAGCTGTTAATGGTTTTGGCAGAATTGGAAGATGCATGTTCAGAGCGGGACTTGGAAATAAGGATATAGAATTTGTCGCGTTTAACGATCTGTGGGATGTAGGAACGATGGCACATTTACTCAAGTATGACTCGGTACATGGAATACTTCCCGTAGATGTTGAAGCTAAGAAGGATGCAATCATTATAGGTGGTAAGGAAATATCATTTTTTGCAGAGAGGGACCCTGCAAAACTACCTTGGGGAGATCTTAATGTAGACGTAGCAGTTGAATCCACGGGAATTTTTAGAGATCGACAAAATGCGTCAAAACATCTAGATGCGGGTGCCAACAAGGTGATTATCTCAGCGCCTGCTAAAGATCCAGACGTCACAATCGTTTTAGGAGTGAATGAAGACACTTATAATAAAGCAAGCCATAATATAATCTCTAATGCTAGTTGCACGACCAATTGCCTCTCACCAGTATCGAAGGTATTGCTGGACGAATTCGGGATCAAAAAAGGTATTATGACCACAATTCATTCTTACACAAATGACCAACGAATACTTGATTTTCCTCACAAAGATAAACGTCGAGCAAGAGCTGCTGCTGTATCCCTGATTCCAACAACGACTGGTGCTGCAAAAGCACTGGGTTTAGTAATCCCCACATTGCAAGGTAAGATGGATGGGATGTCCATACGCGTTCCCACTCCCAACGTAAGTTTAGTAGATTTAGTTGTTGAAACAGACGCGAATGTAACCGTTGAGCAGGTCAACAATGCATTTAAAGAGGCTGTGAAAGGGCGATTAGGTAAATACATGACCTATACTGAAGAACCCCTCGTTTCTGCAGACTATAACGGAAATCCAAGTTCGGCGATTGTAGATGGCCTCTCGACAGCTGTAATCCAAGATGATTTGGTAAAGGTTCTGGCATGGTACGATAATGAAACGGGCTATTCTAATCGATTAGTAGATTTGGCTTTGTTTGTTTAGATAAAAAAGTGTAAAACATGATCTACTATTTTCTTTTTTTTAAATTGACAGTAAATGCCTTTTATTTCTATAGCGAACCAGCGAGACTAAGATAAGAGCTTCAAATTATCAGCAAAGATAGTTTTATAAGATATCAATCGCCAATGATACACTCTGTCAAGATTTCAAAAATATCTACAAAGATTAAGCGCAAAATACATTTCAATGATAATTGCTGTTCAAAATGCAAGAATGGGGAAGTATATTGAACGCATCTATTTCGTCTAGTCTACCAGTACTTGTACTTGGTGGAGGTATTGCCGGGATTCATGTAGCGCAAGAATTGGCTGATTTTGGAATTCAAGTTTGTCTAATAGAGAAAGAGCCGACGCTTGGAGGTAAAGCGTTACAACTCTTCAGATTCTTTCCAACAGATGATTGCGCCCTTTGTGTCTCGTCTTCGGATAGACTTTTTTCTCGTGGTGGATTTAGGAAATGTTTTTACAGATGTGGTATCATAGAGCATCCAAATATAGAACTGCTTACTCAAACACAACTTGTGGCTGTAGAGAAACTGAATTCAGAATTTAAGGTTTCACTAGAACGACATCCGAGATTTGTAGACGAGAAAAAATGCATTATGTGTGATAAATGCGCCGATATATGTCCAGTAGTGGTCCCTAATCCTCGAAATCTTAATTTAGATACTCAAAAAGCGATTTATCTGCCTGCATCTCAAGCTATTCCCTACAGTTACGTAATAGATCCAAACACATGCTTATTCGAAGAATGTGCTAAATGTGTGGAAATTTGCCCTACAAACGCAATAGACATCAAAGAAGAAAGGGAAACCATCGAAAAAAATTTCGGATCGATAGTTATAGCGACGGGATTTGAAGAGTTTGATCCCAGTCCCCTAAAAGAGTACGGATATGGTATATTTGATGAAGTAATCACACAAGTACAACTTGCTCGATTAGTAGATCCACAAGGTCCGACTAAGGGGAAACTTCTAAAGAAAGATGGTGCTCCAATAAAGAATGTAACTATGTTGCAATGTGTCGGGTCAAGAGACAAAAGATTTAATAGTTACTGTTCAAGTATATGTTGTACATATGCTCTTAAACATTCACTCCTAATTAGAGAGCAAGAAATTGATGTAAATATTGCTTATATGGACATTCGGACGCCTTTTATTTATGAGGACTATTTTTTACGAGCTAGAGATGATGGAGTGAAATTTATTAAAGGACGTGTCAGTCACATCGAGAAGGATCCTGTGACACAGAAAGTGCATGTGTATGTTTCAGATATCCAAACTGAGGAGATCATGGATCTAGAAACTGATCTAGTCGTTCTTAGTGCCGCTCTTGTTTCGTCTAAAGGTATAAAAAAACTAGCTGAGATACTAGATCTTGAATTAGATAATTATGGATTTTTTCCGACAACTGGAGCTAAAGAAAGCATTTATACAAATATAGAGAATGTTTATGTCTGTGGAGCTGCCCAAGAGCCAAAAGATATCCCTTCAACCATTGAACAAGCTAATGCTGTTAGCATGGCGATCTTAAGACGAAATGCTCCTCTCCAGAAAGGTGAAGTGAAGTGACCTCAGAAAATCAACGAATTGGCGTATTTCTCTGTAGTTGCGCTTCTAAGATAAGTGAAACCGTAGATTATAACGCAATTATAGACTATTTATCTAAGAATGAAGAATTATTAGTAGAACAACATGATACAGCTTGTTTAAGTGATGGGCTTGAATTTCTTAAAGAATCTATCAAGAATAATAACCTTGCAAAGGTTGTCATTGCGGCATGTACACCAAAACTCTTTGAGACAAGATTTAAAACAGAACTTCAGCAAATTGGCATAAGCCCAGATTTCGTAGAAATTGCGAATTTGAGAGAGCAATGTGCACTGCCTCACAAGTCATGGCCACAAAAGGCAACTACAAAGGCTATTGCTCAAATTAATGCCGCAATACAAAAGGTAAGTCTAGCAAGTTCTGTTGAAAAAAAGATGTTCTCTCCGCTAGAGTCTGCCTTAATAATTGGAGGTGGGATTGGAGGTCTACAAGCAGCATTAGATTTAGCTAGTAATGGTATAGAGGTCTCTATTATTGAAAGATCTCCTGAAATTGGAGGAAGGGTGCGAAAAATCACTAGGATTCGAGGAGAAGAAGACTATAAAGCGTTTCAAGAACTCTTAGAAAGCGTTACTGCAAGCCCACAGATCAAAATTTTCACGTCAAGCGAAGTAAAAAGTGTTGCGGGAGTGCCAGGAAATTATAAAGTTTCTATTGATGGAATGAACAAAGACTTTCTGAATGTTGGTGCCATTGTAGTAGCAACTGGTATGGACGAGTTTAAACCGTTTAGCCTGAAAGAATTTGGATATGGATTGTATCCTAATGTACTTATTCAGAGTGATCTGGTTAATTATTTGGATCCTGAAGGCCCAACAAAAGGCAAGATCATTATTGATGGTGAGCAACCCAAAAATGCTCTCTTCATTCAATGTGTGGGTTCTCGTGATTCAAGGTTTAATGAGTATTGTTCAAAACTATGCTGCTTCAGTTCTATTAAGAATGCTCTCTTACTTAGAGAGCAAGGGATTGACACTGCCATTTCTTTCATAGACATAAGAACACCGTATGCTTACGAGGATTACTATGAACAAGCAAGAAAACTAGGCGTTCAATTTCTTCATGGACGCGTTTCTAATATCGAGCAAGCGGCAAATCAGCTAAGTGTAGAGCTAGAAAATTCATTTACTGGAGAAATAATTACACTTAATAGAGATTTGGTTGTCCTAAGTAGCGCTTTGATTCCTTCTGCAGGTACTGAGGACCTAAAAGAAATATTAGGAATAAGCAAAGAACCTTCCCCGAAATCTAATTTTTTCAATCCACTTTACGCAAAAATAAAAACTAGCGAATCGGAATCGAAGGGAATATTCTTGTGTGGTTCAGCAATAGGCCCAATGTTCATAAAAGAAACATTGACTCATGCAAGTGCAACAGCATTCAAAGCACTGAAGTATCTGAAATATACCATTTTCCAAGCAGACCTTCTTGTATCAAAAATTGATGAAGAAGCTTGTGATGGGTGCAAAGCATGTGTGGAACTCTGTCCTTTTGAAGCTATAGATTTTGATGAAGCAAAGGATCTAGCCGTGATTAATGATCTCAAGTGTGAGGGCTGTGGAGTTTGTACGGCAATTTGTCCTACAGGAGCAGCACAATTAACTAATTATGAGAGAGATATACTATTTAGACAGGTAGAGGCACTTCTTTCAACAAAAAAAGCATTAGAAGGAGATACTGCGGATAAGACCATATTGGCATTCGTATGTAGTGAATGTGCCTATGGTTCTGTTGATCTTGCAGGAATAAATAACTGGCAATATCCTCCAAACGTTTTAGTTGCTTCAGTTCCTTGTATTGGCAGAATTTCCCCCCTTGATATACTAAAGGCGTTTGTTGAGGGCGCAGAAGCAGTTATGCTTGCAAGTTGCCCTGAGGAACGATGTCAATATCTTCGTGGAAACACAATCGCTTCGCTTGTAGTGGAATTCACGAAGAATATCTTAAATGAAATTGGGATAGATGAAAATCGAGTAGAATTATTTTCAATGACTTCATCTGAACCTAACAAATTCATTGACGCCGTACAAGAGATGAACAAACGATTAAACTATCTTATTGCAGAAACATAGAATAGTTTGAAATCTACATATCTTTTCTATTTCTTGAGATTTAGTAACGTTCTCCTGTCATTTTTTTGAGTAAAAACTCTATTTAGAATAATATCAATTAAACTATAAACAAATCTAGTCTCATTAAGAAAGTCAAAGTCGTTATTTATTAAATCATTTCAAATTGAATTCTGGAGCTTAGTTGAAAAAATTGACGACAAGAAATAAACGAACTGGTAAAATATTAACTGGAAATTTACTTTTACTAAGTATCGTCAGTTTTCTAACTGATATGAGTTCTGAAATGATCCTTCCAATACTCCCATTGTTTCTTGTATCAATTGGCGGAACTGGAATCATCTTAGGTTTAATTGGTGGAGTAGGAGATAGTATAGCTAGCATCTTGAAGGTATTTTCAGGTTATTTCTCTGATAAGTTTGGAAAAAGAAAGACTCTCATATATGCGGGATACCAGACATCTGCAGTATCAAAACTGTTTTTTGCTTTTGCTACTATTTGGCAACATTTGTTGATCCTTCGTCCGATTGAACGCCTAGGTAAAGGAATAAGAACAGCCCCACGAGATGCGCTTATTGCTGAATCTGTACAAGAAAGAGGTAAAGGTTTCGGGATTCATAGGGCGTTTGATACGGCAGGAGCGATTATCGGATCTTTCCTAGCACTGGTGTTTATCATATTCTACAGTTTAGGCTTTAGAACTATCTTTCTTATTGCCGGAGGAGTTGCTTTTCTTGCTCTTGTACCACTCGTTTTTTTAAGAGAGAAAAAATCAAGACCACTAGCAAAGTCAATAAGTCTACATATCAGTTTTAAAGAAATACCTAGCTCTCTAAAATTCTTCATCATTGTTGCAACTCTTTTTGCTTTAGGCAATTTTAGTTACTTTTTCTTTATTCTTAGAGCGCAACAGTTTTTCTCGGCAGAATTAGCGATCATAGGTCCATTGTTCCTTTACGTATTACTCAATGTAGTATATGCGGCGCTTTGTGTTCCCTTAGGAATCCTATCAGATAAGATTGGCAGAAAAAAGGTTTTAATTGCAGGTTACGCTTTATTTGGTTTCGTCTGCCTTGGTTTTACTCAGTTATATTCTTCTCTTGTATATCTTATCATCCTTTTCATACTTTATGGTTTAGTATATGCATTGGTAGAGGCTAATCAACGTGCATTTGTATCAGATTTGGCTTCTGAGGACTTAAAAGGAACATCTTTAGGTACTTTTCACACAGCCATTGGCATTGCTTTGTTACCTGGAAGTATAATCGCTGGGTTTCTCTGGGATTTCATTGATCCTTATGCAACATTTCTTTATGGTGCATTATTCGCTTTTCTTGCTGTTGCTTTATTTATAATTGGAGAAAAAAGCACTAAATAAAGCACATGGACTTTGAAAAATGCCAGCGAATTTTTTTGCTTCATTAAGTTATCAGCAATGTTGTTTTCTTAGCGATTCGATCGCGGGAAAGAATACCCTCGAAACAATGGAAGAGCATTTATCACTTGTTGAGTCAAATTTTGAATCAGATCAGGATCTTCACAAACTTGTTACCGATGTCCCCGTACCAACCGTTCTTATTAGGCCAAGTGCCATTAAATATGCTAAAAACTTATGTAAAGCTCAAGCTAAAGAAATTATGCTCGATAACGGCATTATTCAAAGAAAAACTCCTTTTTCAATTAAAAAATTACCAGATTTCATAGCAAAAATGGAAAAATGGTTGCAGTTAGTTGACTATTTTATTGTCCCAGACGTGCCACTCTGGAAGTTCGGTGAAAAATACAAAGAAAAAAACATAGAAATAGCAAGACAGACACTAGAACAAATTGGTAAACAAGATAAACTTGTTCTTCCTTTACATTTTAATAATGACGCTGATTTTCATTTGTACTATGATTCAGGGTTAATTGATGAATATATTTGGTTTGCTGTGTCTTGCAGACCGTTCTCAATCTTCACAAAGCGGAAGAACACATTAGAAGAACACAATATCTGGAATAAAACACATTTACTCGCTTTTAATTCGACAAATCGAACAAATCTATCTTTGATTACAGATGCGTATTCATTTGATTCATCAGTATACAATATTCTTGCAGGAAAATTCCGTACAATGATTACAAAAAACGGTGAGAAGCAAATTGTTCGCCGGATGAATAAAACTGAGATGATTCTTCTTTCTCTGAATAATGCGAAGTTTTATCCAACTTTCCTGAATAAAATAGCTCAAAAAAACATCATTAAAACAATTTGATGAGATCATCTGTTTTGTATTCTTAAAACTGGAGGTTACATTATCAAGTCAAATCTATAAATCCAATTCTTCAAATATTCTCTTCTCTAACATATCAAGTTTTGAGAATTTCAGATCCCATTTGAGGAAAAATTTCCATTGAAATACTAGATAAATTAACAAGCCAATCTGAGCAAGAATGTTTAAGATTATTAAGATTAAAGGAAATTGTGCTGGTGGACCTCTAAACACTAGTCTACCAATTGCAAGTCTAAATACAATTCTCGATACAAACCAAAAGAAGTAGAAGACGGCAACTGCATTCATTAGGAAGAAGATTATACGGATTTTCTTAACATGTTGTATTATATCATAAGTGATCTGGCTTAGAGAAATAAACTCGGTGCCAGACTCAATTTCATCTGGAGAACTTTTTATTAATTTATCAAAAGTTTCTTCTTGGTCGTTATATTGCTGGACTTTTTTCTGCCAGTGTAAAAGAAAGAAAAAGTTTGCAAGTACAAAAAGAGCAATAATAATCATTATAATTCCAGGACTTAACACTTCAATTATCCTAGGTGCTTCACGATGTAAAGGAGGACGACCAGGGGGTGGCGGATTCATACTCACAAAGACTATATTTGCAATTTGGATTAAAATTATAAAAATGGGAAGAAGTGCGCTCCAAACTAGAAACCTCTTTTGAGAATCAATAAAAAATAGCCCTTCTTTTTCAATTTTTTTAAAAGATGAAGAACGAGAATCATTCTTCCCCCGCAATATTTTTTCCTCCTCTGGTCCTTCTGGAGAATTATTCGTCATTTTCATCAGAGGTCTCATTCGATTTCAGAATTTATTTTCACAAACCACTCGTATCGCTCTTTTCCAAGTGGCGTTATCTTATAGATAATTATTGTGCGATCGCCCCAAGGTTCTTCGTGAGATTCGATATATCCCGCGTTTTCCAATTTTATTAAATATTTCTCTGCTGTAATTGATTTTAACCCGCAATAGTTGATTAGATGTGATTTTACAATACCTTTAATCAAAGAATTTTCACGTTCTGCTCGAAGGATCCCTTCTAAGATCGTTTGTATAATTAAATTAGCAGGGCGATACTGAGACGATTTCATGATATATACACAATTTGAGTTTTGAATTCTTCTGTACCAATGGTACAAAACCTTCTACCAAAGGTTTGACAGCATTTAAGAGTTTATTGGAGACTTTGTTTTTAGATTTTTTCATTCTGTGATATGGATGAAAATTTCAAACGAATAAATTATTTCAAAGAATTCAAATGGTGTTTAAAATGGACAATCCTTCGAGTACTATGCTAGACATCACCAATATTGAAAGAGGTACTGTCTCGATTGAAGAAATGAAAGAAAATTCGGTAATTCTTAAGACTGTAAATCTCCATAAAACGTATATCTCTGGCCCACTGGCAGTACAGGCGGTGCGTGGCATTGATCTGGAAGTAAAAAATGGTGAGTTTCTAGCTATCATGGGACCTTCAGGTAGCGGCAAGTCAACATTTTTGAATTGTTTATCGGCTATTGATACTCCCACAATGGGTGATATCTTCATTGACGGACAAAATATCGCTGCCCTTACTGACAACCAACTTGCCGACATTCGCCTACGCAAAATCGGTCTTGTCTTTCAAACATTTCAACTTTTTGAGTTACTTACTGCTTTAGAAAACGTAGAAATGCCTATGACTTTTCTAAAGATTCCAAAAAAGGAAAGAAAGGAGCGAGCTTTAGAACTATTACGGATGGTAGGTCTTGAAGCACGAGCTCAGCACATTCCGTCAGAGTTAAGTGGCGGAGAACAACAAAGAATCGCTGTCGCTAGAGCCCTTGCAAATGATCCTCCGGTCCTCTTTTTAGATGAGCCAACTGGTGATCTTGACTCCAAGAATAGCCAAAAGATCATGGAACTGTTGAAATCGATCCATGAAAAAGGAGTAACATTGGTTATGGTCACCCACGACCCCGAGATGGCTGCTTATGCAGATCGTGTCATAAACATGCTCGACGGGAAGATTCTAAATGAAGAAATCAATAACAAGACTGACGTAAACAAGTAGATAGAGGAGATGAGTGATGAGTTACTTGAGTTATCTTTTCAAAGGAATGCGTCGTAAAAAAATGCGCAGTTTGCTGGGTGTACTAGGCATCATTGTTTCAATCGCCTTGCTTACTGGTGTGAATGCAACGGTCGATTCTTATAGTTATACTTACATCGACCAGGCCGAACAAAGTGAGGGCATTATCGACCTTATGATCACTCGGGACGTGGACGATGAAACAAATCCAACATATAACGACTATTTATTCAAAGACGCTGAGGTACGTTCATATGTAGACTATATAGAAG
>NZ_JAHPYX010000254.1:0-29054 GCF_019058535.1 Candidatus Borrarchaeum sp. | reverse complement strand
TCTCCACCTCCTGCCACCACAGGAGTTCCTGGTTTTAATCCCATTTCCTGAGCAATTTCAGAACCGATTTCGCCAATGACAGCTGTAGAAGGCACTACTTCAGGTAATATATCAAAATCTATTTCGCTTTCGCTCACAATTTTTTCTGACCAGATCCTCTTATGTACATTCCAGACAAGTGTGCAGGATGCGAGTGTGTACTCAGTTACGAATCTCCCCGTCAGTTTTAGCAAAATGAAATCGTTTGGATTCAAGATTTTATGCGTCTTTGCGTAGATTTCTGGTTCAAATTCCTTTAACCAGAGGATTTTTGGAAGAATATGATAGGAATCGATTGTAAGACCAGTTATGTCATGAAGTTCCTTACCATTATTTCCGAATATTTCTCGTAATTTTCGGGCTTGATCGTCAGACCGTCTGTCCAAATAAAGAATCGAATTATAAAGCGGTTCACCATTTTTATCAACTGCGGTGCAGCCGTCAGTCTGGGAATCCGAGACAATAGCAACGATATCCTCCTTGTTGATGCCACTTTTTTCAACAGCTTTTTTCACTGTCTTCTTGGCTGCATCCCACCAAAGATTTGGATCAGTTTCTGCCCAAATTGGCAATGGTGTTAAAACTGGATAATCTTGGGACGCTGCAGAACTTATAACCTTGCCTTCGTAGTTACAAATGGTTACCTTAAGCCCAGTTGTTCCTACATCTATTGCAATTAAATATGACGACATAAAAATCCCTACTGAAGTCTAATTAAGCCCATTATATATTGAGTGATCATATATATTACAATATGGCTATAATATAAAATCGGATTAATTTATGGTGATGAAAATGAAAATACTAATAGCTGGAGATGATTTCACACCGGCGTTGATGTTTAAAGAGGAAATAGAAAAAAAACTCGCGCTCTTAGGGAAGGATTTGAATTTTGAATTTTTTGATATCGAAATAGATGAAAAATCAGTCGTCAAAGGACTAACAGGGATAAAGGAATATTTTGGGACCCCACAAGAGATAATAGACAAAATCAGTGGCGTAGAGATTTTAGTCATTACATTTGCCCCAATTACAGCAGAGGTGCTTGAAGCTGCAGACAAATTGCGGGTTATAGGGTGCGGACGGGGTGGCCCAGTCAACGTCAATGTTGATGCGGCGACCAAGCGAGGCATACCTGTCTTGAATACTCCCGGAAGAAATGCTGATGCAGTCGCTGATTTTACTCTCGGTCTAATTATTGCATTGGTTCGAAATATAATGACAGCTCATAACTGGATTAAGAATGGTGATTGGATAACTCCAAGAGAGGACACATTCGAAAAACCGACGGGACCCGAATTGAATGGTCGGGTTTTAGGATTACTCGGGGTAGGGGCAATAGGAGCATTAGTCTCGAAAAGAGCACAACCGTTCGGTTTAGAAGTTTGGGGATATGATCCATTTATTCCAAAAGAGCGATTTCAGGAACTTGGTATAAAACACGTGGAGGATATAAACGAAATATTACGCGAGGCAGATATCATCAGCGTCCACGCAAGACTTCCAAAGGGTTCAAAACCACTCATTTCATCGAAAGAATTTGACTTGATGAAAAAAACAGCGTATGTAATTAACACTGCTCGAGCAATAGCAGTGGATCAAGATGCATTAATTCAAGCATTACAGGAGAAAAAAATAACTGGTGCGGCTTTAGACGTATACAATGTAGAGCCAATAGATCATCCTAATGATCCCATATTAAAACTAGATAATATATTACTAACTCCACATGCCGCAGGCGTGTCTTATGATATTCCCCGTAGAACTGGAATGATGATCGCAGAAGGACTGTACCAATTTTTGAGTGAGGGAACCGCACCTTACGTGGTCAATCGTGAAGTTTTAAAAGGAAAATAAGGGCGTAGGAGCGCCTTTCTTACTTTTGCTTTTAGTATCACTTTAATACTTCAAGGACTGCGTTTATATTTTCTTTGATTGTACCGCCTGGGACAAAAATACCGTCTTGAATCGCTCCACCGATTGTAAAAGTCCAAACGCCTAACTCTTTCATTTTTTCAATTCTTTCAAAACTGTTAATGGATCCTGCGATGATCAATGGGAGTCCTACGGCTTTTTGAACTTCTTGTATGAGTAATGGGACTTCTGACGCTGGTTCACGTCTATAAGCTAAAAGATTAATGCCGGTGATACCCTTTGTCTTCACCATTTTGCCTTCTTCCGCTATCTCTTCGATACTACCCTCAAGAATACAGGGATGTCCTACAATTTTTCCGATATATGGAAAAAATCCTATTTCTGTGCCTTTAATCGCTTCCATGGAAGAATCAATGAAGGTTCCTCCGATCAAATAATCAACACCGAGATCTACTGCCAGCTTTGCCGATCTAAGATTCAATTCTTCCGACTCACTGACGACTTCGATAAATATTTCCATGTCCGTTTCACGTAATTTTGCCATTAAAGGCTTGTACTTATCGGCAGGAAGACCACCTTCCTGAGGATCTTTGAATCCAATATATCTAAGATTAGTGTCCATTATCTCATCTACGACTTCAAGCGAATTCGGTATAGTCACATCATCTTTTGTTAACATGTAAATTAGATCTGTCATATGAAATACCCCCAAAATTGGATTTACAAATTAGATTTATCATCAATTTCTTTTTTAAACCTTAGATTTTTGAAAACAACAATTATGAGGAAAGGTATAAACCATACAAAATATTGCTTGTAAAGAACCCAAAAAAACGAGACAGTTGCGATATAAACTAAAAAACTGGTAATGTATAAGTCATACTCCCGAAATTTCGTATAGATAATAATAAGGATAATACTCATACTAATTTTGCTTATAATGCTAGAATATAATGTGTGGACTTGGGCAAAGATGCCAAATCCTTGATCTCCAGCAGGTCCTCTACCAATCTGGGAAAACGTTAATGCTTGAAAATAGGTTAAAGGAGTAATAAGAAAAGGTAGACTTAGAATAAGAAAAATACCAAGTCCAATCGCAATACTCTGTATACGATTTTTCAATTTATAGAGAAATAGCGGTAGCATAAGAATAGGAATGGGTTTTATCATTATACTTATGGTATAGAAAACAGTTGCCTCTATTTCTTTTCCTTTATCTAACCAAGCAAATGCAAGTAGCATAAAAAGTATCATAATAACCTCATATTTTGCATGAGAACTATTATAGAGAACAAAGGGGTTGAAAATCCAAAGAATTAAGCCGAAAAAAGAATTCCAGAATCGACCATTATTTAGAATTTTGTAGATTAAAAGGCCGACCATGATGTCAATGATAAATAGAAAATATTGAGTTATTGTTAGGTGAGACTCATTAACTAGTATACTAATAACATACAATGCTGCTGATAAATAAAGGTGTAACGGAGGATATCCGTATCTCTGTGTCGACCAAATGCTTTTTCTTGAGAGTTCTTCAGCATATATATTTTTTCCTAAGAGAAATTCTTTCACTATTTCGTGAGTTCTTAAAAAATCAACTACAGGTGGAGGACTATACTGAACTACAAGTAATCTAAAGACAAAACTTAGAATGCAACTAATACTAATTGCAAACAGTTGGAGGAATTTATTGGTACTAAATAAATCTAAGAGTGATTCTACTTTTAATACTAGAATTTTAAAGGACGCTTGGATTATCTGAATGATTCTTTCAATTTTCATATTCTATCAAGAAGAATTAACTTTGTTTATAATATTAACTCTTAAGTTAGAGTTTACTCTTGAAGACCGATCCGTTAGCTGTCATTTGCAACAAGAAGGGTTCGGAAGATATTGAAAGTTTAAATAATCACAACTGCATGCCTTTGTTAACTACTTGCAGCCCTCATCATCCAGCCTTTCATTAATCATTATTTAAATTCACACAGGAATACAGGTCCAATCTTCGCAAAAAACAACATAACTTTAGATGCAGGTTTGGCTTAATTGCATAGGCTCACTGGACCATATATTCTTGAATATTGATTATGTCTTATCCATAGGGCTATACTTGTAAGTAACTGGATTCTCTAAATAGAGCCTTTAAAACAGGGGAAAAACCAGATATCACCACCAGCGTAACTAGAGTCATATCTTGCGATATCAGCATCAGTTAATTCTTTAAAAGCGCGTTTAGCACGTTCTTTTGACCAACCTGTTTTAATGACGTCTGCCAGTGTCAACCAACCTTTTTCTGCAGCAAGATCCAGAACCTCACGAAGGTCATCACTTAACGCAACATCAACAAATTCCACAAGCTTAACACCAGACTTCAGTTTTTTTATCCCTGGAATTATTTTTTGTTTTTCAAGTTTTTTAACCGTTTTTTCTACATCTTGAGGCGAAATCTTCACACTCATTGTTTTTAATTCTGCCAAGAGCTCGGCAACAGAGACCAGACCTCCTGTCTCGTTTAATTTGTTCTCCCCAATCAACAAGATTTTTTCAGAGAGTTTATCAAAGTATTTTCCTTTGAACAATAGAGGTTTGGTTAGTTTTTCACCGGGAAGCGGAGGTAGTCCTGCTTCGACTCTCATCTGTCGATATTTTTCAAGGATTGCAGCAGGCATCGTGCATACATCAGTCCCATACTTTTTTTCAATTCTTTCTAAGCCTTTTTTCAACTCTGCAATTCTTTCCATATCTGCTTCAAGATCCTGAAACTGAAGTGACTTTTCAAATCCTCTGTATGCATCCTCCATTGACGAAGTTTGTTCTACATTCGCACCGCATTTAGGACAAAATTTTGCATTATCAGGAAGTGATGTACCACATTTAGGACAATATAGACTCATTAAAATCCCTTCTTTGGCATAAACAGTATCTATAATGAATTTAATTTTGAGGGAAACTATAATTCAGTTTCTTTTTCATTTTTTGAGACTTTTTTGCTTTTGGTAATTGAATCTGTTTCAGCATGTGAATGAACAGAGTTTATATCTTCTTCCAGAGAAGTTTCCTCTTGTAAATTAGATTCTCTAGTCTCTTCTAAAGGAGGTGAGGGAAGCCCTTGAGAATCAATATCTGCTGGAAGGGTGCCAAGTTTTTCATCAGCCTCTTTTGTTTGTGCAATATGCTGTTCAAGGTTGCTCACAATGCCCAATACTTTAGCTGGATCGATTTCTTCAGTAGAAGCTGTTGTTCTTAAGAGCGCTGAAACCTCAGGTGCCATGATTAAGTAATCTACAAGACTTTCAGCACGGTTGAGTCTGAAAATCTCCTTTTTTATATCATTTTGTTCGTCTGTTATTAATTGACATTCTTCAAGGAGTCTAATAGCTACCTCTTTGTCACCTGCCATTTTAGCTTCTTGTGCGGCTGTGTATTTTGTTCGAAACTGTTTTTCCAATTGTGCTCTTCGTTTTTCTAACTGGGCAATAGCCTTTTTTAAGGCTACTTGCAGTCGAAATTGTCTTGTCGCGCCGCCTTGTTTTTTCCAAATTCCCATCGAGATTCCCTTACTCAGTTTTCTCAATAAAAATCAGCACACGGACATTAATAAAAGTTTGTTAGATTTAATTGAGAAATTAGCTTCTACGTTAGAATAAATACTCTACAGAATCATTTAAACCGCAATAATTCAATATTCAGAGCGCTTATGCGAAATTAGCTAGATATCATTTTTTAAACACCTGCTCTAATGCACGCCATAGATGATCAGATGTTGGTCTCGGTAGATCTCGGTATTTTTTATCCTTTGTAAGAATTTTACGTATTTGTGGGTCTCCTACGAATTCGCCAATTATATGCGCAGCTATATTTTCACTCTCTAGTTGTTCTACAATCATTGGGGTCTTTTCTGGGCTCGCCGAAATGATCAAGCAACCAGAACTAATCAGTTGAAAAGGATCAATTTCGAAAAATTCACAAATAGCTTCTGTTTCACTGGTTATAGGAATTAGCGCTTCTTCTATTTGCAAGCCAATATGAGAGGCATCTGCGATCTCATGGAGTCCTAAAAATACCCCTCCTTCTGTAGGATCATGCATCGCATTGACACCTCCTACGCTCATTGCGATATGAGCATCTTTCACTACGCTGATTTGTTCGATGAATTTTTTTGCCTGCAATATAACCGAGTCTTCCAGATGTCCCTTAAGAATGATTTCCATTTCTTCAGCAAGGATTGAGGTGCCTTCCAACCCAACACTCTTAGTAATAATAATCTGGTCACCAGGTTTTGCACCCTTAGAAGTTACATAATTATCTATTTCAGTTTCACCAACCATGAAACCGACAACAATGGGTCTACTAATTCCTGGCGTAATTTCCGTATGTCCTCCTGCTACGGTTATATTAAGTTCTTTTGATGCTGCGTCAATTTGAGAAGTAATTTGATCTAAGATCTTCCTGTGATCTATTTTCGTTTTCTCGGGTAATAAAATAGTTGTTAAGTACCATAGGGGAATGGCTCCACAGGTTGCAATATCATTTGCATTAATGTGAACAGAAAGCCATCCAATGCTCTCTAAGCTACCTGTTATGGGATCCGTTGTCACAACAATCACCTTTCCATTCATTTTGATAATTGCTGCGTCTTCACCTATGCCAGGCGCAAGTAGAAGACGTGGATTTTGCACCCCCAAGTGTTCGAAAACAATAGTTCGTAAGATATCCATAGGTATTTTTCCGGGAGGGAATGCCATTAACAAACTCCTCCATTATAATCTCTTTTTTGAGAAAGACATATGATTGAAGAAATCTTTTGAAGTACAATCGACTATCTCAAAGAGATTTAAAAATTGTTATGGGCGTGATGAAACCAATTGAATCAGGAAAATATTCATAGAGTTCGTCTTCCTGTTCCTTTCTTTGTTAGGCATGTTTACGTCCATTTAATTGAAAATCATGATAATTCAAGTTTGGTTTTAATCGATTGTGGCCCCGCGACTGAAGAGGCGTTTAACACACTTACCACTTATGTCCAATCTATCGGATACTCCATGGATGATATCGAGGCATGCATAGTTACACACTCTCATTATGAACATTATGGCCTGTTTAAAAAAATAAAAGATGAGTGTAATGCACAAATCTTTGCGCATCAGAATATGATCACCTCTACGTCTGACTTAAAGGACGATCTTTCGTTGAGATCCGAGTTACTTGTTACAAATGGGATGCCAATAGTAACGGTAAACCAGTTTCTGAAAACTTATCAAGGCATTATAAAGAATACGCCCATGACTGATATTGATAGAATGTTAACTCACGAAGAATCTATTTTCACAAATTCTCTGAAATTGCGAATTATTTGGACTCCAGGGCATAGCGCAGATCATATTTGCTTATATAATGAAGAGAAAAGGATAATGTTTACAGGAGATCATATTATCTCAAAGATCACGCCACAAATTGGTCATAGATGCGTAGAACAATCAGAAAATCCCCTAAAAACGTATCAACAATCTCTTCAAGAGTTGTTAAACTATGATATTGAAATTGCTTTCCCAGGCCATAATGAGGCGATTGAAAATCCGCATAAGCGAGTACTAGAGATTTTAAAACATCATAATTCTCGGGAAAGGTGGATTTTAGAAACTCTAGAGAACAAAAAACTAACAGCATTCGAAATTTCAAAAAGAGTTTTCGGAGAGAATCAACCACTTATTGGAAATATAATTTCTTGTACTGAAACAATTGCGCATCTTAAATCTCTTAAAGTTAACGAACAAGTTAATGAAATACTCAAAGATGGCATTTATTATTATGAAAAAGTTTCTTAGCGTGAAAAAGAAGAGCCTATATTTTATCCATAATCTTCTTTAGGTTTTTCTGGTTTTTACGCTTCAGTACAACAAGTTTTCTTGTAGAAGGATTGAATATAGCAAGATTAATCTGACTATTAAGAAATCGCTTAAGTGAATCAGGTATTATTTTCCATGTCTCATCAAGAAGACCTAAATGAATAGTACTGCCCATAAAAGAAGAATAAAATAAAACCATGCCCACAGATTCAAAGATTTCAGATAAGGATGCCATATGTACTCTTAAAATGATGCATAAGGCGATGTCATCGCGTCTATCTCTCGCAACAAATATGGATCTATCCTCAAGGTACTCTTCTTCAACATTCCGAAAATTATGCAATAACGTGGCTTTTAAATCCGCATGTAGTTTATATCTACGATTTTGTTCTTTCAATCTTGATCCGGAAGCCACATTTAATTCCTCTACGACTTTAAAATTGAGAATATTACTGCAAATATTGAATGGGAAATCACCTATATGTCTCTTTTGATGATTCAATAAGAGACGAGAAAAACCAGTTAATATCTCAATGCGCCTTTTAACAAAATCTCTGAGTAAAAATGCAAACCTAGTGAGTTAACAATCCTAAAAAGAAAACATCCATTAATATCGAATTCTTGATATTTGTATAAAACAATCAAAAATTTGTTTCTAAAATTCTTCATTATTTAAGAACCATTTAGAGCCTGAACGGAAATAATATCATATAAAATTTAATTTCTAGAAAAATGCTATAACGCATCATTATTAGGTTCGAAATATTGAGAACTTTTTTTTATACGAACCAATGATGTTAAATAACCCGCTATCCTATTTCTTAGTTTTTTGGACTGCAAGTCTAATATTTGATCTAACAGTTCCTTATTTTTTTCAAAATCATCTTCAATCAAATGGTCGTAAGTTTCCAAGATTTTTTTAGAGATATTTTTGATATGTGATGGTCTAATCTTTCCCAAGAAGCAACAACTCCATTTATTCCTTAGGTGTTTCAGTCACTCGTCTAAGTACACAATTCTTTTAATAATATTTTCTTTAAAGGAATGATTGAAAAGTTGCATCTACTTTTTTAAGCAAAAAAATTGACTGCATTCTTAAAAAAATTTGTAGTGTGAGAATCTATGAACGTTATTTCAGAGAGAATGAAGGATATTCCTCCATCTGGAACATTGAAAATGCTTGCAAAGTCAAAAGAATTAGAACAAAAAGGAAGAAAAATAATACATCTAGAAGTAGGACAGCCTGATTTTGATACCCCCCTACATATCAAAGAAGCTGCAATCAGTGCGCTAAAAGATGGATTTACGAAATACACTTCAAGCCAAGGTATCCCCCAATTATTAACAGCAATTGCGGAAGACACTAACAAGGATGATGTCTCAATCACACCTAAGAATGTAATTGTAACGCCTGGTGCAAAGCATGCAATTCTTCTTGCAATGCTAGCAACGTTAAATCCAGGAGATGAGGTTTTAATTACAACACCAGCTTGGCCTACTTATTTTACTTCAATAAAAATTGCAGGTGGAGTTGATGTTCAAATTCCAGTTGATGCTTATAATAAGAGCATTGTAGAGAAATTGAATAATGGAATTACTCAAAAATCAAAGATGATTCTTATTAATTCGCCAAGTAACCCATTAGGAGATGTCATGGATAAGGAAGTATTAAACGAAATCTATCAACTTGCAGTTGAACATGAATTAATGATTCTCTCTGATGAAATCTATCAAAAACTTGTATATAATAGTGATGAAAGAGCAGCTACTATTTTGGCTATAGATAAAGAATGTGAAAGGACGATAGTCATAAACGGGTTTTCGAAGGCTTATTCGATGACTGGCTGGCGTTTGGGTTATGCTGTAGCATCTTCTGAGCTAGTTAAAAACATGATTCGAATTCAACAAAATTCTACTACATGTCCAACTAGTTTTGTACAGATAGCAGGTGTTGCTGCTTTGCAAGGCTCTCAAATGCCAGTAAAGCGCATGGTAGAGCGATTTAATGAGCGAAGAATGGAAATAACGCGTTTATTAAATGATATTAATGGCGTAAGATGCAATCTACCTCAAGGTGCATTTTACGTATTTCCTGACTTCTCCGAACTAAAAATTACATCAGAAGCACTCGCATTAGAATTACTTGAAGAAAAGGGTGTAGCAACAGCACCGGGTACAGTATTTGGAAAAGGTGGCGAATATCATCTAAGATTATCTTATGCCAATTCTCTAGAAGAAATACGTCATGGAGCAACCCTAATTAAAGAATTCGTGGAAGATGAAATTTAGAAATATGATATTCTAGAGTTTCTGTTAAGTTAACTATATATCGCTATAACTTGATGTTTAAGCAGATCTAATAAATAATTGGTGCCTTTGTCAGACTAACTTTTGAGGCAATTTCTTTGAACTCCATAAATGAAAACAATAATTCCTTCAACGATGAAGATGGAATTTTAGTAGAGGAACAAGAAATTACTGGTTTCAAATGTGGAGTTTGCGGAGCTAATTTAAAAGTAAGAGTTTATTTTAAAGATGACAATTTCTCTAGAAGAATCAGCTGCCCAAATTGCAAGTATAGTATAACTCCTTCCGAAAGAAAGCCTCTTTAACAATCCTTAAGCGTGCTTTCTGTTCTCTAAATTCTCTCAAGATGAATTTTCTGTCCAATCCTTTCTAAGTCTTAAAATTTGGCGAACTATTTTAGATGAACTATTTAATTCTTCATTACCGAATTTTGATAACCTTACAATTTCACATTCAATATTTCTCTCTTTTAATTCTTCTTCTAACCACGTTATTGCAGGCCATTGATCATATCCAATTGCAACTATATCTGGACGTAGTTCTTCTAAAATCTTTAACTTATCACCGCCTTCTGTCCCTAAAAGTGCTTTATCAACTGATTTTATCGAAGCTACAAGAGCCCTTCTGTGTTCTTCAGAAAAAATAGGCTTTTTTCCTTTCATTGATTCCACAGAAGAATCACGTGAAATAACGACAATTAATTCTGAAGAATCACCGCCTAATTTTTTCGCTTCTTCTAGATATTTTACATGTCCATAATGGAGGATATCAAAGGTACCAAAACATAAAACACGCTTCCTTCGAGCAGATTCTGAATGAAATATTGGTTTTGACAATACAGAGCACCACATTATTCTATTAAAACTGATTTGACTCCCTATATAGTTTGAATGAAATCGTATTTATTCTATTGAAGTTTGATTCTTGATGAAGAGACAGGTTATGAGTTTAAAGTGATATTGTTGACGTTTGGTTGGACTTACAAGAATAATGATGATAACGAAATTTAAAAAAGCGTCTGTGGTTATCATAAGTGTAGATGCATAAACATATTAGAATTTGCATTAAGAATAATTCATTCTAATTATAAGTGGAGGTATCCTTAATTGGCCGATAAAATAATAACCGTGAAAACTGCGGAGGCACGACAGAGAGATGTAGGTCGTGGGAAGGTTCGTATTGATGGAGCGGCAATGCGTTCCATAAGTGTCACTACAGGTGATGTTATAGAAATACAAGGAAAGAAAACAACAGCTGCCATTGCTTGGCCTGCTTACCCCGAGGATCAAGGAAGTGGGATCATCCGGATGGATGGAATCATCCGTAGAAATTGTGGTGTTACTCTAGGTGAAAGGGTAAAGATAAAAAAAGCAGATGTTAAAGCTGCGCGTTCTATCACAATAGCACCTACTTCTATGCCACTTTCGATCGATTATGGATTTGAAAATTTTGTTAAGAGAAAACTATTAGGATATCCTGTATGTCGGGGTGATACCGTACTTATCCCAATTTTAGGAAGAGCGATGCCTTTCAGCATTGTATCGACTACACCAAAAGGAATTTGTCTTGTAACAGATGCTACCTCCTTAAATGTAAGTGAAAAGCCATTAACTGACACTGACACTGGTTTTCCAAGAGTAAGTTATGAAGATATAGGAGGACTTTCTGAAGAGATTATTAGAATTCGAGAAATGGTTGAATTACCATTAAAACATCCCGAATTGTTTAAAAGATTAGGTATTGATCCACCAAAAGGAGTTTTGTTACATGGTCCTCCTGGTTGTGGTAAAACACTTATTGCAAAAGCAGTGGCCAGTGAATCGGATGCTCATTTCATTCCAATAAATGGACCCGAAATTATGAGTAAATTCTACGGGGAGTCAGAACAAAGACTACGACAACTTTTCAAGGAAGCTGAAGAGAATTCACCAAGTATTGTTTTTATTGATGAAATAGATGCTATCGCTCCAAAACGAGAAGAAGTGACAGGAGAGGTAGAAAGAAGAGTTGTTGCACAACTTTTAGCTTTAATGGACGGATTAGTGGCTCGTGGACAAGTTGTAGTCGTTGGCGCCACTAATCGGGTGAATGCCATAGATCCCGCCTTAAGGAGACCAGGCAGATTCGATAGAGAAATAGAAATTGGAGTTCCAGATAAAATTGGACGCCAAGAGATTCTACTTATTCATACGCGTGGTATGCCTTTAGCTGAAGATGTTCAACTGACTCGAATTTCTGAAATAACTCACGGATTTGTAGGTGCAGATCTCACTGCTTTATGTCGCGAAGCTGCTATGAAGTCATTAAGAAGATATCTTCCTAAAATTAACTTAGAAGAAGATGTAATCCCTCCAGAAATCTTAAATACTCTTGAAGTTAATATGGAGGATTGTTTAAACGCATTAAAAGAGGTACAGCCATCAGCAATAAGAGAAGTCCATATAGAGATGCCAAACATTAATTGGGAAGATATAGGTGGCTTGGAAATTGTAAAGCAAGAACTAATTGAAGCTGTCGAATGGCCCTTAAAAAAGCCTGAAGCGTTTAAGAGATTGGGTATTGCACCTCCAAAAGGTATTTTGTTATATGGTCCCCCTGGCTGCGGTAAAACTTTGCTTGCAAAAGCCGTTGCCACAGAAAGCGAAGCCAATTTCATAAGCATCAAAGGTCCAGAGGTTTTATCAAAATGGGTTGGCGAATCTGAAAAAGCTATTAGAGAAGTCTTCCGAAAGGCTAGGATGGCATCTCCAGCGATTATTTTCTTTGATGAAATTGACGCAATAGTGCCAAGACGCGGTACAGGCTTTGGCGACTCTCATGTAACTGAACGAGTTATTAGCCAAATTTTGACGGAAGTTGATGGTCTTGAATCTTTACAGAATGTTGTAGTGATCGCTGCTACCAATCGCCCTGACATAGTAGATCCAGCAGTGCTTAGACCAGGTAGGACTGATCGGCTTATTTTAGTACCCCCGCCTGACAAAAATGAACGTCTTGAAATCTTTAAGATTTATACGCATGAAATGCCAATTAGTGAAGACGTTGATCTAGAAAAACTAGCTAATGCCGCAGAAGGCTACGCGGGGTCTGATATTGAAGCCTTATGCCGAGAGGCGGCAATGCTCGCATTACGGGACAATGAGGATGCAGAAGAAGTTGAAGCACAATATTTCACCGATGCTATGAAGAAAATTCATCCTACAGTTACTGCAGATGTAATTCGCTGGTATGAAAGACAATCAGAACACTTTAGAAGAACTAAAGTCAAAGCACAACCTCAGTTCGTTTAACAAATATTTTCTTATTTTCCCATATCAAGATTTTTTCCCCTACTCAATATTGAAGACTCGCAATTATTTTTTTTGAGTTATAAGACTGGTAGATCAGAAGAGATCATTTAAAAAAGAAAAAGTTTAAATTTTGAGGAAAACTAAAGCCGTTATCACAATCAAGTCAGCTAATCTTAAGAAAGAATAAATCGGGCTCGCAATATTTAGATGGCTTAAATCCTATCTACAATTCTGAAATTATCCGTGAAAGAAGAGGTTTAGAGCGTGACTGGTGTATCCATGAAAATTTTAATGACAATGCCTTCATTTTTGCCGCATAGAGGCGGCAGCGAAATAATGGCATATGAACTTGCAAAAAGACTCGTTGAACTAGGTCACGAAGTGGTTGTCCATACTATTCAAAAAAAGGGCACACAGAAATACGAAAAAATAGACTGTATCGAAATTTATCGTTTCAAAGATATCAGACTCTTCCCAAAGCTATCAAAGATCACACTCGGAAAAATACCAGCAATTTTTTCATTTTCTGCAATCCCATCTTTATTTAAATTAGTAAAAAAAATACGTCCTCATATAATTCATAGTCATTTTATAGCAGATACAGGGCTTGCTGCAATAATCGTTGGAAATTTACTAAAGATTCCAGTAATAACTTCTCTGCTTGGAAAAGACATCTTTGATCCTATCGATCCAGTTTCTACCAAATGGCATGACACTCTGGTAAGGGTTATGGAGAATTCTTCCAGAGTAATAGCATGTAGTAAGGATCAAAAACTGCGAGCACAAGCTATGGGCGTTTCTTCGAACATCAAAATAATACCCCATGGGGTAAATATCCATCGATTTACACCAAAGATAAAAGAGGATCTCAAAAAAGAATTAGATATTGAAGGCCCATTGGTTCTATCTGTTCAGCGTCTTCATCCAAGAAAAGGATTGAAATATTTAATTGATGCAATTCCTACAGTTCTAGACAAAATACCTTCAGTAAAGTTTGTTATTGTAGGAAAAGGACCCGAAA
This sequence comes from Candidatus Borrarchaeum sp., assembly GCF_019058535.1. Classification (NCBI taxonomy): domain Archaea; kingdom Promethearchaeati; phylum Candidatus Borrarchaeota; class Candidatus Borrarchaeia; order Candidatus Borrarchaeales; family Candidatus Borrarchaeaceae; genus Candidatus Borrarchaeum; species Candidatus Borrarchaeum sp. Next base: position 14,676 of record NZ_JAHPYX010000254.1, on the reverse strand, counting down.
AAGCAAAGATAGAAAGACAGATCAAAATGCAAAAAATTGAAAATAATGTAAAATTAGTTGGCTTTGTGCCTGATGATGAACTTGCACAGTATTATGCAAGCTGTAATTTATTCGTACTTCACTCTCTTTATGAAGCCTTTGGAATTGTTTTACTTGAGGCAATGGCTTCAGGCAAACCTGTTGTTGCAACTTCAGTAGGAGGAATCCCAGAAGTAGTGGCAGATAAAAAAAGTGGTCTATTAGTGTCATCTAAAAGTCCAAAGGCACTTGCGGATGCTATCACTCAAATCTTACTTGATCCAGAGATGGCTCAAAAAATGGGAGACTATGGACGTACGTTAGCAGAGAGTCGATTTGATTGGGAAAAAATAGTAAATGAATACCTTAAAACCTATCTTAACTATGATTTGTGTGCCTAATCAAAAACTAATATAAAATAAAGCACATAGAGACTCACGAAAGGAGGCACAAAAAAAACAATGGGGAAGGCTATTGGTTCTGTTGCTTAGGGCATTAATCGATGAAACAAGAAACAGGTTAAATCTCGAATATATGGCTTTAATTATGCTTTTAGTCTCTCCCATACTCATTCAAGTTATTTCATCCTTTTGGCTTTATATATGGCTGATTATTTTTAGTATAATACTCGTAAATCGTATGCTAACAACTTATTTAAAAACTAAGAGAACATTCTACTTTTTCTTAACATTTATAACAGTTTTTTTAATAGGAGTATTAGTAATTCAATTTTCCGAATCATTATTTTCTTTTTTTTTAAATCTAGCTGATGTGGTTGTAAGTCAAATAATTGCTTTGACAATAGGAGTTATAGAGCTTATATTTCTTTCATTTTCTGCAGATTTTTATTCAAGGAAAACAGCAGAAAATCAAAAATACTTTATGTTAATTTTAATTATTTTTCTAATAGTGTTGATTTCAGAACAAGTGAATGAAATTATGTTAACTTTGGGAGTATTGAAGATAGGAACTTTTCAATTACCCTTTATGATAAATCCTACATTAGGGATGACGATAAATCTTTGGACTTTACTCACTTTTATTCTTATTATCATTTTAACACTGTTTTTGCTACAATTTTTCGAAATAGAGAGGAATACATTCATTTTTTGGCTATTTATTGTAAGCTCAATAATACTAATTACCGGAATTGTTTTACTAGTTAATTTACATAGGTTTAATCTTCAATTATCTCATTTAACTAAGGAATTACTATTACGGATTTTTATCCTAACAATAATCTTCCCAATTTTCTATGTATTTTATCTTGGGGTGTCTAGCAATACTAAAGATTATAAACTAAGGAATGGAATCTGTTATATGACTTTAGGGTTTCTTTATTTGCTTTATTTTCCACTTGAAGCAACATTGTTAGTTGAAATTTTATTTATAGGAGGTTTAGAAGAATTATATATTAGAACGCAGTGAAAACAACACCTTTCAAAACAAAAGAGTCCACTAAAGGAGTTAAATTGATGAAAATAAAATACGTTCCCTTGGTTCTAATCATAATCTGTATATTTGGTACTTTCAATCTACATAACACACTGCTTTTTTTTCCATCACCTCCTGTTGAAAGTGCACCTGTGAATCAATGGTTTGCTGAAGATGCCAATGTTGTAGTTTCATTGACTTTTGATGCGGAGGGTGATGAAATTCAACTTAACAGACTCATATCCTTTCTTGACTCTGAAAACATCAATGCAACATTTATGCTTAAAGGTGAGACGTGCGAAAAATATCCCGCTCTTGTTAAAAGGATTGCCCATAAATTTGATTTGGGCAGTCATACATACACTCATCCACTGCTCACAGAGATATCTAAAGAGGCCCAATTAGATGAAATTCAAAGATCTAAAGATATTATTTACCGCACAACAGGAAAATACCCCTCAAGTTTTAGAGCACCATATTGTGATGGTCACAAATCGTATAACAAATATACGTTTGAGAATTTGTTATTATCTGAAATCTATATTGATTCATCAATTGGCACTGTGACAACCGCACCGATTTCCCCCCCAAAAGACCTTAAACAATTCTTTCCAGAATATCCGTATCCATATGTTATTCAAATGGATGGTAGAATGATAATAGAAATCCCCTGGATATATCCTTCTGATTCAATAGCATATGATAACTCAAATACTTTGGATCAAATCCTTTACATTTGGAAACTTGCTTTTGAGTATTGTTATGAACAGAAAGGTGTTTATGTCCTACTTTTACATCCAGGACGCACGGGAAAGTACATAGAGAGAATAACACTCTTAAAAACCTTAATTGAGTTTATGAGACAATATGACGGAGTGTACTTTTCCTCAATTTCTACAATAGCATCTAGGTTTTCCGATTGGAAAAATATTAATAAGGAATGACTAGCCGTTAATGTGGAACGATTTGTCCAACTTTAGGGATATTTGGCAATTCAATTAATCACTGTTGGACACCCTTTTCTACTTGAAAATGATATACAACCTTATTTGGATATAATACCACAATTTAGCCACACTATAAAGTGAAGACCTATAGTGATCTAGATGAACAAATCCCATACTACACTCTCAAGAGCTCTTACGGGTACATCCATACTCTTCGAGAAAAGATCTACTTTAATAGTATCAATTATTTCAGTTCTTTTTTTTGTCTCAAGACTCCTTATATTGCAAAATCATCAGGCGACTTGGGCAGATGAGTCCCATTTTCTTCTTGCTGCCGAAGACATATTAAACGGAGGCGTTGGAGTCTCTTTTTTTCACGGTGAACTTTATCAGTGCATTATTGCAGCATTTAGTCTTTTTATTGGTTTTAGTTTCTTCACAGGAAAACTAACTTCCACTATTGTCGCAACATTATTGATTCCATTGTTTTACATGTTTAATAAACAACTTTTTGGAAGAAAGTGGGGTGTGGTAGCGGCTTTTTTACTATCTCTTAATCCCGGGGTCTTTTGGCTAAGCTATATGGTTCTAACAGAAGGATTATTTACATTAGTTGTACTTTTAGTATTTGTGATTATCAATAGAACGGAAAATAGCAAAGTATTGTGGGGTTTTGCTGGTTTTTTTATGGGTCTTGTTTATTTAACGAGGTATGTTGGCGCATTACTCATACTTTGTTTTCTTATCTTTATCTTCTTAAAAATCGGAAATCTAAGGCACGAAAAAGGACTTTTAATTGCTATACTTATGATTTTCATAGTTCTTCTCCCCGATTTTTATATTAAGACCGTTCTATTTGGGAATCCTTTTCATCAAGGATATACACAGTATTACGTTAGACCAACCGAATTTCATCTAGCTATTACTTTTCGGGAGCTAGCAGGCGGAATAACGGCATCGCTGAAAGTCTTAGTACTCCTTGTAACATCAATTGGTGTTTTATTTTCTATAAGTTATATTATATTGAAAAAAGATCACAAAAAGAACAGAGAATTCTTTATTTTTCTTCTACTATGGATATGTATTCACTTTACGCTTCACGCATTATATACAGGTGTGTCATTGCACAGCAGAATTCGATATATATTCCCGATTACACCATTCTTAATCTCATTTAGTATCGGTTTTTTAAAGAGCAGTTATGAAAATATGAATAAGTTATTTTCAAAAAAAGACGTTGCTCACAATTCTTTCACGGTATTTGCCCTTCTTTTTATAATAATCTTTTCAAGTGCATCATCATTTGGCACATTTTCGCTCATTGGAGGAAATCAAATCTCTGAAGGAGGAGCGAGAGCGTATAAAGACGCTTGCCTTTGGATAAATGAAAATTCTAATGAAGATGCAATAGTTGCGGCTCCTATCCAGGGTTCAACACGTTTTCATTCTAAAAGAACTGTTGTTGTTCTCCCTTTAAAAGAGCAAGAACAAACAAATCTATTACAATTTTTTGACGAGAACAGTGTTAATTATTTTATTATAGATACTAGATATGGGCAGAAATCTCCCCTCTATAGAAAATTTCTCTATCAAACGGAAGTACCTAATAACTTTCACCTAGTATTTGAGAAGGCTGAAGATACCATAGGTTATGTTGTTGTAGTATACAAGATCTGCTGAGACTCTTTAAAAAATGAAATTTGGAGTGCAAATAAATGCCTTACATGTCACAAAAGTCGAGATTTATTAGAGAAAAAGTAGACTGGATACTTATCATTGGGCTAACTGCAACAATGGTGCCCGCAATTCTGATTTCCGAATTGAGTTTATACTATAAATACTATATTGGCGTGCTAACGTTCATATTGCCGGGATACACAGTAACTAAGGTTTTGCTCTTCGGTCAATTAGAACTTGAAGTAGTTGAGATTACAACAATCAGCATTATAATAAGTTTACTAACTACTGGATTATTTGTTTTTGTCCTAAGTATTGTCAGCTTAGTTCAGATATGGGCACTTACATTGTTGCACACTTTACTAATTGCAATTTCTATTGTAGTGTCTTTCATTAAAACTTCCGCTTTTAAGTAAAATTCTTAAGAACTATCATTAAGAAGCTGCTCACATTAGTTTTTAAAACAATCTCGGGAGTTGGAATATCATTTAAAATCCTGAAAAATTACAATTTTTCTGTTTCTCGGTAAAAATAACAAAAAAAGACTCTACTTTTGGGCTACAATTCGCCGTTACCATAAATTTTTGAATATAGGTCTTAACATATTTAACCAATCAACAAGAGGCCTCATTTTAGAATATCCAATTTTAGGAAAATGCTTTTTTGCCGGGATTTCCTTCACTTTATATCCTTTCTTAATGGTCTGTATTAGGAAATGTTGTTCAATACCATACTTAGCGTTCAGCCACTCTGCCGAAAAATCTATTTTATCTAGTAAAGCGACTTTAAACGCTTTATAACCCGTTGAAGCATCTCTTATCCATTTTTTTGCAACAATCGAAAAAACTATTGAATATAATCGCGTGGTTACTAGCCTAAATAAAGGTATATTTTTTACTGTAACTAAATATCTACACCCTTGTATCATATCAAAATCATCATCTACAATGCCTTGTAGGAAAGTTTCTATCCTCCTCGGGTCATCTTGGCCATCACTTCCCATAATTACGCCTATATCAAATCCCTTTTTTTTAATATAAGCAAAAGCAATTTTGAATGCGATTCCTAGGCCCTTGTTTTGTTTGAGGCTTATAATGGTGACATTATATCTTTTTGCTTCATCAACTGTGTTGTCTGTGCTGCCATCATTGATTACCAATATTTCATCTACAAGCTCTCTTGGTACTTTACTCAGCACCTTACCGATTTTGCCTTCTTCATTATAAGCCGGCATCATTAATAGAACTTTATTTTCTTTGTACATCTTTTCCTCATTCGTTTATTTTTTACAAAATCTCTGATACTTTTAATTAACTTTATTTCTTTAACTAGCAGGATTACTGGAATAACATCATTCTTTTAAACATTCTAATTTACCAAAGCGTCATGTTTCAACATTATATAATCTTTGTTCTACATCTATATAATCATTGACAAAGGTTGTTAATTGCTAACATTTTTAAATGCAATAGGCGACCTATGGCACGTATTCAGTGGACTGACAGTAACAGTTGGATTGTCCTAAATATCCACTAGAAAGAAACGATATCATATGTTCGCAACACAATAAGGTAAAGACGACTCATGTGAATGATCTATGGAGTGTTCGTAATTTGTGTGCAAAATATTCAAAAATCCTGGTCACAGGTGGTGCTGGCTTCATTGGAAGTCATATTGTAGAGGCATTGGCAGATAAAGGTCATATGGTTTTTGTTTTAGATAATTTAGAGTCTACGACACATGGAAATAATGCTACTCGTCCTAAAAACATAGAAAGCTTACAAGGAGATATAGAATTCGTGCATAACGATGTTAGAAACGAAAAGGTGCTCTTTGAATGTATTCAGGAAGTTGACGCCATATTCCATGAGGCGGCAGTTGGCGGATTAGGTTTAAGTATGTATCAAATACATTCTTGCATTGATCCAAATTGCGGTGGAACTGCAAAATTACTGGATATCCTCGTAAATAAGGAGCATAATGTAAAAAAAGTAGTTCTAGCATCATCGATGGCTGTTTATGGTGAAGGGACATATGACTGTGAAGAGTGCGGTGTGATTTACCCCAATATAAGAGCGGAACAACAATTAACACAGAAAATCTGGGAAATTCAATGTCCAAATTGTGGAAAAACAGCCCTACCATTGCCTACTAATGAAAGCAAACCACTTAAACCGGCAAGTGTTTATTCAATTTCTAAGAGGACACAAGAAGAGATGTGCCTCCTGATAGGCAAATTATATGGAATTCCAACAATAGCATTACGCTACTTCGTGACCTATGGACCACGTCAATCTATGCGAAACCCTTATTCTGGAGTATGTTCCATATGGAGTACGCGATTGTTAAGCAATAAACTTCCTATTATTTACGAAGATGGATTACAATCAAGGGATTTCATTTATGTAAAAGACATTGTCCAAGCAAACCTTTTAGCACTAGAGAAAAACAATGGAAATTATCTTGCAATGAATGTGGGTACTGGAAGGCAAATTAAAATAACTGAACTGGCAAGTGAATTAATTCAGGCGTATGATGTAAATATTTCTCCAGAGATTAACTATCTCTATAGAAAAGGTGATGTTCGTCACTTATTTGCAGATATTTCATTAATTAAAAGGAAGTTAGGGTTTACGCCGAAATATACCCTTCAAGAGGGTTTACAACAGTTTGAAGCGTGGTCAAGAGAGATGTTCAAGGCTGGAGAATTTACAGATAAATTTGAAGAGGCGCACAAAGAGTTGGAAAATAAAAAACTCTTGTCTTAGGGCTACTTATAAGAAAATCACAGCTATAGTCTCAGATGCATGTTCTTCTAATACTAATCTGACCTGATAGGTCAGCACATATAAGTTGAAACTGCAAATTTTGTCTTTGAGAATCATTGGGCCTCTCATAAAAGAATTTGAGGAATTATATGAAACGGTTTAGACGCTATTTGCTCAGAAAAATACTGAGAAATAAACGAGTGTATGAATTTTATTTGTTTGCCATTATAAAAGCGCGGTCAATAAAGCATAAAATAGAGAGAATAAAGGCGAAAATATTCCCTCCTAAATATCTCTCAATTCATCCAAATATACTCTTACTCTCAATAGACTCTTTGAGACCTGATCATTTAGGTTGCTATGGATATCATAGAAATACTTCACCAAACATCGATAAATTGGCTAAAAACTCAGCAATCTTTACTAATGCCATTTGCCAAGCCCCATGGACTAAACCATCTATTGGGAGTCTGTTTACTGCTGTAAATCCAGGTGTCCACGGCGCAGATAAAGGAGGAAAATTTGGCCAAGATATCGCTAGAATTTCAAGCAGAACTGATGCAATAGGCTTAAGGGACATGATACCTACGCTGACAGAAAAATTGAAAGAGGGAGATTATATAACAGCTGGATTCACGGGAGGTGGATACACACATTCTATTTTTGGACTTGACAGGGGCTTTGATATCTATAAAGCTAATCTCAGTCTAATGGATTTAATTAATTTTGAAGTATTTTCGTTCCTCAATAGAGATTTTAAAAAACCAATATTCTTGTTTATCCATACGTTCGATGTGCATTTTCCCTATCATAACAAGAAACCCTATAATCGATTATTTGGAAAGTTTGATTCTCGAATAAATATGAGCAAACAACTTTCATTGGATATAAATTATGGCAGATTTACTCCCTCAGACGAAGATATTCAACATATGATCACACTATATGATGGAAGCATTTTTTATATTGACCAACGAATTGGCTTCTTGCTTGAGATGCTGCAAACATTAGGATTTATGCAAAATGTGATGATAATTCTCACCGCAGATCATGGGGAAGGGTTTATGGAACATGATTTAGTAGGACATAGTGAAATCATCTACAATGAAGTTTTACGAATACCTTTAATCATTTATCACAGCAATATGACCTCAAAAAGAGTCGTATCAAATCTAGTTAGATCGATTGATCTGATGCCAACACTCTTAGAATTTGCAAATATTCCTTGTGATAACTTTATTCAGGGTAAAGGTTTACTACCTTTGTTAGAAAAAGAAGCGTCATACGACGAAGCGGCCTTTAGTGAGACTGAAAGGCTCGGTGGTATACAGGCAATTCAGACACAGGAAGGCTATAAATTCGTTTATTGGAAGAAAACAGAGAAAAAAGAACTTTATGACCTGAACAACGATCCCTTAGAAAGAAAAAATATAATACAACTAATGCCTGAAAAGGCAGAAGAATTGGAACATAAGTTATTTGAAATAATAAGAGAGTCAGAAGATCTCAGTAAACGAATAGAAGCGATGAAAAAAGATAAAACAAGCGAGAGAAAAGAAATTTCTGAGGAAGATATTGAAGCAGTCACGGCAAGGTTGCGAGCATTGGGCTACATAGACTAGCATACCATTGTGAATTAATTGACAATAATACTAAAGAAGGATCAAACTACAAAAAAAAATTAGGTGTGAAAGTCATTGAGCGACGATCAATACTACTAAAAAACAGAATTCTCTTTTTATAGAAAAATGAGATCTCGATCTATACTATAAAACTTTGAAAATATCTTTTCGAAGAGGAAACCCTATGACAACTTCGAGAAAATCAAAAGTGGCACGGGATATTGCACGAGGATCCTCAGCATTAATGATTCAGAAAATATCACTCACAATTATGGGTGTAGTATATGGAGCAGTTCTTGCACGTCTATTAGGGCCATTAAACATTGGATTAATTGCGTTAGCAAATTCTATTGCCTTTTTAATAGGCATTATGTCAGGAGTTGTCCTTTCAGGCCTAAAACCAGCAATGATTCGCCACCTTGCATATTATATTGCTAGCAAAGAATACGGAATTGCAAAAGACATCTATAAAAAAGGTCTAATAATGCATTTAATAGTCGGCAGTATTTCAACAGTTCTTATTATCATTACAGCCGATATGATCGCAAATCTTGTATTTAATAGTCCTGAGCTAACGTTATTGATCACACTTACAGCCTTTTCGATTTCTGTGGAAGTAGCAAATCGATTTGTAGGTTCACTCTTTGAGAGTTTGAAGTTTTTTGGGAGTTATTCAACTTTGATCATAATTAACACTGGGGGTAGGATGGCACTTAGTTTATTATTGTTTTTTATTGGTTATGGAGTCCCAGGAGTAATTGCAGGAGGAATCATCGCAGGTGGATTCACAAGCATAATTGGCTATTTATTCATTCGCAAAAAACTTCCTTTTATTCATGCAAAACCAGAAAGTAATGATGATAATGGACTTAAAAAACTTTTCTCATTCAGTATAATTTATAGTATTAGCTACGTCTTTTATACAATATATCAACAGGCACCCTATCTTATTTTAGGCTACTATCTCACGCCAGATGTTGTTGGATATTATTCATATGCATATAACATTGCAAATCGCCCCTCAATGCTGGGCTATACTTTTTATACAACATTGCTCCCGTCGATGTCAGAAATATACGCGGAAGACGATATCGCTTTGATGAGGAAAACATATAGTTCTATGATAAAGTATCTAATGGTATTTTCTACGTTTTTCTCAATGCTCATAATCGTTTTTGCAAGAGAACTTATTATCATCCTTGCTGGACCAGAATTTTTACCTGCAGTTCCACTCCTCCAAATATTATCGCTAGTGAGTATACTTAGGATCATAGGCGCACCAATGCAAGCAGTTTTGTTAACCTTCGAAAGACTTGACTTTGTATTATATCCAACAGCACTAAGATCTGTCATGATTGTTGTATTGCTTTTTCTATTGGTTCCTCCTTATGGTTACATAATAGTCCCCATCGTTGTCGTTATAAGCTGGTTTGTGTCAATTGTAATGGCTATATCTCTTACCAATCGGGAAATTTCTGTTCATATTCCAATCTCTAATTTCATTAAACCTGTAATGTGCCTGCTTATTTCGTCAAGCGTTCTGCTGTTACCTCTACTTTCAAACTATATCTTATATACTATAATAAAGTTGTTTGGCGCACTTACATTGTTTTTAATAAGTGTAGTGCTGACGTCAACACTTATAAAAGAAGATATAAAGACAATTGAATTAGTTAAAATAAGACATGAATTAATTGCGCACATACTTCGAAAGGGCATAAAAGTCTTAAGAAAAATATTGCGCTGAAGTTAATTATTACCAGAAGGTGCTGTTCTTTGTTCAAGAGTACTTTAGTAATAATGATAGATAGTTTTCGTTATGACTACCTCTCTGAAGAAGAAACCCCATTTCTCTTAAACTTCAGTAAGGCATTAAGAATGAAACCTACATTAGGATATAGTAGCGGATTACATCCAATTATAGTTTCGGGTACCTATCCAAGAACGAATGGTGTGTGGGCATCGTACTATTTTACAACAAACTCACCTTATAAGTGGACGAAAGCAGTAGCACCGTTTACATATATCTCATATAGGCTCAACAGGAAATTATATGATAAAGTAAGGGTTGCTATAAAACGACTGACGAAGCGAATTAGTGGATCAACACATATGCGCCCCAGAAATATTCCGCTATGGCTTTTAGGTTTTTTTAATCATCTAAAAAGAAATGCTTTTGAAGCAAATGCATTAGGAAACATCCCTACTCTTTTTGATATTTTAAGAGAATATAACATACAATTTCGTTATATTGGATATCCAAAAGAGAAAACAGACCTTGACGTCTTTAAAAAGTCGATAGCCTCATTAAAGAAGGAGTTTCTTTTTGTATATTTTTTTCAACTTGACTCAATAACACATAAATATGGTGTAAGTTCTCCACAAAGAAAAAATCATACAAAATGGCTCAATAATGCAGTAGAAAAACTAGTAAAACGATTCATTGAAACGCATGACGAGTGGAATATCTTTATTTTATCAGACCATGGTATGTGTGACATTACGGGCGTCCTTAGTATCAAGAAAGTGTTCTGTTCAATTGATGTAAGAGAGTTTTTTGATTATATCCCATTTTATGATTCCACTATAGCACGATTTTGGTTTTTAAATAAAAGGGCTAGGCTAAAAATTGAATCGAGATTAAATCGACTTCAAAAAGGACGTGTATTATACCAAGAAGAATTAGTTAAATACGGACTTAACTTCATAAAGAAAGACTATGGTGAATTGATTTTTATTACAAATCCAGGAATCTTACTTATTCCAAATTATTACACTGGATTTCATGTAGATAAAGCAATGCATGGATATATTCCAGAGGATCAAACGCAGCATGGATTTTTTCTCTTCAAAAATTCAGATTCAGGAATAGAGATTTTAAAAGACGAAATTAAAATAATAGATATATTTCCAACAATCATTGATTGCTTCAATGTAGATACTATCAAAGAGAAGGTAGCACAATTTATAGAGGGAAAATCGATCCTCTCTCTTAATGAAACAGATTTTTGACGATGCTTTTTGAATTTTTTATAGTGGCTTTAAATAGTTTATAAACAATTAGATAATATACTCAGAAACTGTGCAGTGTATAAGTTTCGCAGAGAAATGAAGCGCTGTTTATATTTAAGAGGGCCTAAGAAAATTAGAACAATTCTCACTATTCTCGAAGAATGATTCATCAAAGAGTTCAGACCGAAGTTTTAGTCCTTCAATCCTTAACGTGTTCCAAGAACTTAGAGCATTCTCGAAGAAAGGAAATTTCATATGAGGCAATAAGAGTAAATATTTCCTTGAATAGTCTAACAAATATTTTCCGCGTATATCACCACGAACTATGAATTTTGTAGAAAAGTAGACCAATAAAAGAGCCAAATACATAAGAGATCTCGGAAAAATCTGTGAAATAAGCATGTTTACAGTTTTTATAGGATGCTTAAGACAAAAACTCTTATGTGTATTAATATAACTTAGAAGCTCGCGTTTATACGAATGAAAAACCAGTTTTTCATTTTGAAATATGGTATTCGTCAATCTTATAATATTATTAATCTCAAAAGATAGACCAGTTATTTTTCTTCTAAGAAGCGAAGAAATTTCATAGGATAATACGGAGAAAATTAGTTCGGTGGCATCTAGCCAAGCCTTCAAACATTGTTCTCTTGGAGTTTTACCTGAATCTGTAGAGATACGTGAAAGAGTATTTAAACACGGATATTTTTTGAACTCTAACCATTTTTGAAATAAAGTAGATGAAGGGATTATCTCCTTAAGAGAAGGTGAAATATCAAGTAATCTTTCTAATTCGTTAACACGTCCTACATAACTCGGTATAAATCTCCCATGAAAGGCAAGGAGAGATGTACAAACATCTAAAAACATTTTTGTAGTCTGATATGCATTCATTTCGAGTATATTGTCTGGAATCTTATCATTGTAGAAAATATCTGGGGGAGTAGACAATAATTGTCCGCAAATACGGTTAAAAAGAATTTTTAATGCATCCCATTTCGGTATTTCCTTCGGACTAAAATTAGGAATTAAATTTAATACATCTTCTCCATACAGTATCATTCCACTACTTTTTAGATCAAAATTTCCAATTGTTGGAATAAGTGACTTCAAATATGCTTTTGTGATAGGATGTACTTCTACAGAACTCAAGAAACCGAGTTTCAATTCTTTTGTTAAATCGATTGAAAGTTGTCTTAATTTTTCTTGGAGGGCCGTAAGATCGCCGTTTTTTACAACTACTAGAAAATCGTAATCACTTATGATCTTTACTCTGTTTTCGGATATTATTGCACTCCCCTCACCCCGCGACATTGCGCCACATAATATTAAAGAACAGATATCTTTAGGTATATTCTCTAAAACACGTGTGCAAATTATTTGAAGTTGATTTTTAACTAATTCATTGATTCTGGCATTTTCGAAGAAAATTATGTCTAGATTTATTCGTGCAGACAATGTGTACCCTCGCAAAAAATATACTTTTTCGATAGTGTGCATAAAATAAGAACGATTAGTAACCTCTACATCTAATAGATTTGTCCTTTTTCTTTTAGGTATTTTTTTAGAGCTTCTTTCCAAGTGTCCATTTCGAGGGCATGTTTTCTAAGTTTGACAGTTTCTAAGGCTGAAAATGCGGGCCTTTTCGCTTTTAAGTTTAGGCTGCGAGCTTTTATAGGTTGTAGAACTACGTCCGTCCCTAAGAGTTCAAATATTGTTTTAGCAAACTCATACCACGAACAGTACCCATCATTCGTTACATGATATTCCCCAAAAGGAAGCGCGTTTTTCACAATATTCTTCACCATAATAGCAGCCTCTTTCGTATAGGTAGGACTCATTACTATGTCATCCACAACCTTAATTTCCTGACCGCTTCTAGCCTTGCTTATCATTGTTTCAACAAAGTTGCCGCCTTTACCACTTGCACCAGCTACACCAAACAGGCTTGCTACTCTAACCACATAGTATTTTTCAGCAAGTTTCGTGTAAAACTCCCCGGCAAGCTTAGATATCCCGTAAGTGTTGATCGGGTTTGGTGTGTCATATTCGTTGTAGGGAACGCCTTTATTTCCATCAAAAACGTAGTCTGTGCTTATATAAATCAAGATGGCATCGAGTTCAGAGCAGGTCTCAGCAACATTTTTTGCTCCTATAGTGTTCACCAAAAAGGTTTTTTCGGGATTATCCTCACACGCATCCGTTTTATGAAAAGCTGCAGTGTTAACAATTACATCAGGGGTGCTTTTTTTGAAAATTTTACAACTATCTAAATGTTCAACCTCTATTTCTTCATGTGTCAAACTTATAACTTCATCTGCATCAAAAACTTTAACGAGATCGGAGCCCAGTTGCCCTTTCGCTCCTATTACTGCCACTTTCATAGAATCATCCCGTTCATTTCAACTTCTTTAATATACGTGTGCATTTCAAGCAAATGTTTATACCATTTCACAGTAATGGTCTTTAAATCGTCCTTAACTAGGCCTTCCTTTAGTGCTTCATAAACCTCTTTTCCTCCTTCTCTTGGAGAGTAATCCGGTTTAAACTTCAATATATTAGCAATCTTATCAAAACTTACCCTATAACTTCGGTTATCAGGAAAGCCGTACCATTCATACTGAAAAGGTAACCCTACAGCGTCTGCGACAAGATTTGCAAGATTAAATATCTGATAGTTCTGCTCGTTAGAACCGACATTAAATATCTCCCCACCAACATCTTCTTTTTCCGATTCCATCGCTAGAATGAAAGCTTTGCTTGTGTCTTTAACATGGACGAAAGGTCGCCATTGGGTACCATCTTTCAATATCGGTATTTTACCGTTTTTGAAGAACCCTAAAGTCATACCGTTTATGGCTAAGTCGAACCGCATCCTCGGAGATAGTCCATAAACTGTTGCCTGTCTTAAGACTGTCACTGTAAACTTCTCAGCCGCTAAGGGAAGGATATCCTCTTCAGCCTGTAAATTTGCTTTAGCGTAAGTTGTCAGAGGGTTTGTTGAAGAGTTTTCATTTAAAATCCCCTCATGAAACCCATAAATGCTACAAGAAGAGGCTAGAATATATCTTTCAACATTGTATTTTTTTGAAAGGGTTGCTACTCTCACTCTTCCATTATAGTTTATCGCCATAGTTTTCTCTGGGTCTAACTCTCCTGTAGGGTCGTTGGAGAGGGCTGCTAGATCCATCACAGCGT
>NZ_JAHPYX010000253.1:0-5234 GCF_019058535.1 Candidatus Borrarchaeum sp. | reverse complement strand
TTCCTGGCCATAGCCATGTCGACATCTTTGATTTCAATGCTTCCAGTAGTCAGATTAATATCTGCCCATTTGCCCATATATCCATTTGCCATTTTTCATATTTCCTCCTAACTCAAAACGTTTTGAGATACAAATTTTGTATCTAAAAAGGAGTGTGGACTACTTTATAATGAAAGGTTATATAAAAACCTTAACTTTAAGGAGCGCAGGGATATGAATCATTATACATATCGATGAAAATGAACTTAGTAACGAGTAGATTCATTAATCATCAAATTAATTAAATATCAGAGATAGAGCATCATCAAAAATCGTGTTGGCTTGAAGTACATTAAGCTATGTAAAGTATACAAATATACTATAAATCCTTAAAATTAAATTGCAAATAAGCACTTTTCAGGTGTTTTACGGGGATAAAACAGTTTTAAAATCAAATATACGAATATACTCTGATTTCGAAGATTTTAATTGGTAATGGATGTTTTTCCTCTTTTTTAGGTAGAGTATACTAAATTTAAATAACTGTTTAAATAAATGCGTGTCTTTTAAACGTATCAAATTCAAAAACTGGTGGTCTTCTTAATGGAAAGGTATCGTCTTCGTTGTAATGGAGTAATGAATTCACTTCCAAGTTGCTTTAATACTTTTGTATAAAGATTTTTCTGGGTTGCCATTCGATAATAAAGGTACAAGATGGTTAGCCAGCAGTATGCCAAACATAAAGATTGATACGATTATTAAATTCATCATGTAAGGCTTTCGCATTTAGAGTGTCAGGGAGTTCTTTATCGTTCTTAGAGACTTCAAATGTTTCGATCGTGAGATCAGTAGTTATTGCTGTTGGCCAGAACCCCATATGATGATCCATATCACGCCATCCATAGATTTTAAGTCGGATGATTACCTCTCCTGCAGGACTTGTCCGAATACCTTCTATGATACCCTCAAAGTCGATATCTTCTTCTTTCAGTACTTCTTTTTTTATAAGAGTTATCCCCATGCTTTCAAGGCATACTGCTGAATTTGAAAATACCAAGCCTGGAAAATTTGTCCCTCTAAAGCGTCGTTGGCTCAACATAAGGTAATGCCACCTCATTCATTCTAATAAGTAAGTAGTCGATACGAGTCATTTAAACTTCTTCAAACCCTTTTTTGTTTTTTAATCTAAGAATTGTTAAGAAAAACAGGTAAAAAAAAAGAGGAAAGGAACTTTTTCGTATTTATGCGATGCCGTATCTTTTCTGTGTTTCTTCAGTCGGCTTGCCTTCATTATCATATCCACGAGTCTCGTAGTACATCGGCAACATTTTATCGATTGGCACGGTATTTCCTTTTGATGGTCCTTCAGGCATAGGATCCTCAAGCATTCTGGTTGCTAAGGTGTCGTCCTTTCTGCCAAATCCTTCTCGTGCATTAAACATTCGTTCAAGATTCCAAATGCGTGCGCCCACCTCATCGACCATATCGGCAGTCCAATCCCAGCCAGTGGCTGGTTTTAGTAAGTTTGCAAACTCCTGATTACCCATAGCGAAGGAAACAAACAGACAAATCAGACTGGAGTCTAGAAGTGCGGTGAAGTTCTGGAAGGCAATTAACATATCGATCGTCTTTTGGCCTGGGTCGAACCGCGGCAATTGCTCAGGTGCACCTAAGATTTCTGGATTGATCATGTATGCACGTATGTGGCATGCGCCTCTATTAGATGTGGCATATGCAAGTCCGTGTCCTTTTGACCCTCTTGGGTCATAAGCTGGCATGCTTTGTCCTTTTGTCACCATCGCGTACTTTTCAGCACCTTTACCCCATTTCTGTGCAGCAACTATTTCACCATCTGCAAGGATTTTACCGATTCCTTCCACTTTACCTATTTGTTCGGCGACTTTTATCATAGCCTCAGCATTTCCGAATTTGAGTTCGATACCACCCGTGTCCTCTGTTGTGATAATGCCTTTCTCAAAGCACTCCATAGCGAATGCCGTCGTCGTACCCGCTTGAATCGCATCGAGCCCGTATAAATTACACAAGTGATGTGCTGTCATACAATAGTCAATATCGTCTACGCCACAGTCAGCGCCCCACGCCCACATGTTCTCGTATTCCGGCCCTTCCATTTCAGTTCCAGCAAAAGGTCCTTTTTCGATTTTAGACCATCGTCCACACATAATTCTACAGCCTTTGCAACCAACAGGCTTGATTAATCGATTTTCCTTAAGATATTCACCGGAAGTAACCTCAGCCCCTTCAAATACACCTGTCTGGAAGTTATGTGTTGGATAAATCCCAGCACCATTTATAATATTAACAAGCAGGGCCGTACCAAGCGTATTAAGTCCTCCTCCTGGCTTCGTTACATCGCTTACTTTCATTGCTTCATCTTCATTCTTTTTGACAGCTGCCCTGTATGCCTCCTCGTCATATAAGGAGACTGTTTGTTTTCCTCTTGCCACTATAGCCTTTAGGTTCTTTGAACCCATAACAGCCCCATGTCCACCTCTTCCAACGGCACGATAGAATCGGTTCATTATAGCCGCTAATCTCTTCATATTTTCTCCAGGTGGTCCAATACTTGCCACACCAATTGAATTGCGTACTAATTGTTCCATGTCCTTTCCTGCTGAAGATGGATCTAATTCTTCAAGAATCATTTTTTCTGTTTCGAAAACATCTTTGCCCCAAAGGGCTGATGCATCTTTAAACTCCACTTTTCCATCATCTAAGAAGATCCAAGTCGGTTTATCAGCTTTGCCAGTGATGACGAGCCAATCAAACCCCGCAGCTTTAATTGCGTGACCGAAATCTCCACCGCAGTGCGAATCGTGTACTGTGTTTGTTAGTGGACTTTTTGTGACACTACAGAATCGTCCAGAACTCGGAGCACCTGTACCTGTTATTGGACCCGTTGCAATAACGATGATGTTGTCTGGTGAGAATGGGTCTGTTCCTGGCTTCAATCGGTCATAAAGAATTTTAACACCGACACCTCGTCCTCCGACCCAGGTTTTGGTAAAACTCATGTCAACATCTTTAATTTCAGCACTCTTCTTGTTTAGGTCGATATCGACCCATTTACCCATGTATCCATTTGCCATTTTTCACATTTCCTCCTATTCGAATATATTTTTTCACATTTCCTCCTACTTGAATCTATTTTTTATCTGAGAGGTAGTGTGATTATATGTATCAGCAAACGTTATATATATACATAAGTATATTAAAATATGCATCAGCATACATATCGAGAAAAAATCACTCACCGAATATCAAATTTGAACCATCTCCGAGACGGAAGTTAAGATATCTATTGATTCATGGATGGGTGAGTCTCCCCTGTATACCCTTAAAATTTGCGTAAAAGGCGCGCATTATTTTTGTTTATAATGATCGATCATGACATTTAACTGCCTGAAAACTTGAAATACGCATAATAGAAAAGAGATGGGAAAAAATATATATACATATTAATACATAAAAATATGCATAAGCAGGCACATAGAAGAAAACTGCCCACTAAATAGCGATTCAGAAAGAAGATCCACTTTTAATGTCAAAAACACAGGTTTGTATATATTAAAAATGGGAAATAACGTACTGACCCTATAATAAGAAAAGGGATAGCCAGGGGAAACCCCTTCTTATAGAACAAGATAGAGTAATACTAGATAGGTCTTATTAATGGTATCAATAAAATCAGAACATGGATCACCCATAATTTTTTGTGGTATACATGAACCAGAAGTACCACCATACGTAGAAAAGGAAGTAGGATATCTCGCAAATAGATGTGGATACTACGATCTCAAAACAGATACAATTTACATTTTTTTGAACAGTCCATGTAACCACAAACCGAGAAACTTGGCAGATACAATAATTCATGAAACAATCGAAAGAGCGGTACACAGAGTTTTCTGGGACGATTATATCAAAGCAACCTCTTTTTCACATCTTTTCATAAAGATTTCAAGAGAGTCAGATATAATGCTTACCATTGAGGAAAATAATGACATGAAACAGTCATCTTGAAACTCTTTAAAACATATGAAAAAGATAACTATTTTAATCTCAAATAACTTCGCGCAAGTTTGTAGTATTCCTCCGCATTCCATCTTATCAATTCCAACTGCTCTTCATTCACTGTTTTGACAGGCTTTGCAGGAATACCGAAACAGATGCTGTTTGGCGGAATAATTGAGTTCTGTGTAACTACCGCACCTGCACCAATAATTGAATTAGAGCCGACTTTTGTATTATTCATAACTGTAGCGTTCATGCTTATGATAACGTTGTCTTCTATAGTGGCACCGTGTACAATTGCGCCATGCGCGATTGAGACATACTCGCCAATCACTACCGGGATGCCTGTATCCCTTTCACGAGTCCATCCAGGATGGATTACCGCATTATCTTGGATATTAGAAAAGCGACCTATCTCTATGCGACCTACATCTCCCCTCACGACTGCACAATTCCACACAGAAGCGTTTTCTGCCAGTTCCACATCTCCAATGACATTAGCTGATGGGGAAATAAAAACTGATTCGTGTATGCGCGGCTTTTTTTTCAGGTTACTTGCCACTATTTCTTCCAGATTTGACATCTTATTTGCACCAATTCTATATGTTTACTGAATCGTTCAACGCAATTTCTATAACTAGTTTTAAAGTTTCTCTTATTTCCAAGTTATTTAAGATATTTTTTCAAATAAAACTGATAAGAATGTGTTCAAATTGATTTCAGTTCTAATATTTTTTCTGTAAAAGATTCGTGATCTGGGTTGATTACAGGGATTGTACCTAAAATTCCTCTGAAGTCACTGTCGTATGTAACGAATATATCCGCATTGGAATTAATGGCAATAACAGCGTGTAAAGCCTCTGCTGCATATAGATTTCTATTGAAGATCTGGTTTCTGGATGCCATAATTGCTGTTTTTGTCACGGGCACTAGTGTTAATATCTTTTTTTGATTCATTTCACCAATATCGCTTAAGAAGAAATCGAGAGTAATGTTGGCGTCTTTTTCGCTAATTGTTCCTAAATTGGATTGCTTCTTAAGAGCACGAAACATTTCAAGAATCGTCCATTCACAAGTCACACCATAAAAGTTTTCAGTTAATTGATTTAACAGCCAGTCAGCATGTTTTTGATTCTCAACAGGGCAATACGCATTGTAAAACACATTCGAATCTAAATAAATCGGCATTATTCTTCCTCCCTAACAGAGCGAATTGCTTC
>NZ_JAHPYX010000252.1:0-6753 GCF_019058535.1 Candidatus Borrarchaeum sp. | reverse complement strand
GGATGTGTGTTTTGGTCGAATCAAGTAATGTGGGAACGGCTATGAGGCACAAATAATGAAGTCCAATAAGCAGCAATACACTTTTGTGATTCTAATTTTCAAGGAAACAATGCGAGATTAAAAGTTCTTCTAAAGCGTCTAGTTCATAATGGCCACACGCTTTCAATTCTTGAAAAATTAACGTCGGAGTTGCTACAATATCATATTTTTCCGCAACCTCTGGGTATAAAGTAACATCTATTTTAGTGACTTTGATAGGTAATCCTTTATTTGCAATAATTGCTGAAAGGAATGTTTCAACTTTAACTCCATGTGAAGAATATGGGGATGTAAAAAACAGTAGATCTGACTTTGAGTCTTGTTCATTATTATCCTTTCTGGGATCCTGAAATGCACTTATCTTAACAAACGCCCCACTTTTTCTGATATGCTCCAAATAATAACCTGCAATTTGATTATAAAAGTGATTCGGGTGCGCGCAACTGCATAGAGTAATCAAATATTCAAATTGAAAATTCAGGAAACAAATAAGGGAAACAAGAAACAGCCACAAAACAAAGGACTAACCTTTTTTCAGAAAGACAAGAGAGAATTTCATTTTAGGTAGAATGCAACTGTACAAAGCTTTATTTAATAAATCCAAGCATGCTTGCGTATGAAGTTATTTTTTAATACCTGTCCACGAGATTGTTATGATACTTGTAGTATTGTGACCGCTGTGGATGAAGGCAAACTAATCGAAGTAAAAGCAAACTCTAATCATCCTATCACACAAGGTTATTTGTGTCCAAAAGGTCAGAACTTGATTAAGTATGTCTATCATAAAGATCGCGTGCTTTATCCACTTAGGAGGACTGGTTCAAAAGGTGAGGGTAAATTCAAGAAAATCTCTTGGGATGATGCCCTCAATGAGATTGCATCCAGACTGACTAAAGTGATCAACGAAAACGGATCGAAAACTGTGTTACACTACGATTATGGCGGTCATAGCGGATTAATAAGTTTAAATTTTCCAAAAAGGTTTTTCAATGCTATTGGGAGCGCAGAAACGACATACTCGATCTGTGATAATGCAGGAGAACTTGCTGTAGAATTACACTATGGTAAGAGATATGGCAGAAAACCCGAAGAGATGCTTAAGTCAAAGTTAATCGTCTATTGGGGATTTAATGCCGCCGTAAGTAACCTTCATAATTTTGGTTTGGCAAAACAAGCTAAAGAAAAAGGAACTAAAATATATGTGATTGACCCTATCGCAAATGAAACAACAAGGCTTGGTACACATCTTAGGATACGTCCAGCAACTGATGTAATTTTTGCCTTTGGTATCGCAAAATATCTTATCGATAATGAGCTAATTGATTCCGATTTTATAAACGAGCATACACACGGTTTTGAAGATTTTAAAGGATATTTATCAAAATATACCACCGAATACGTCTCTAAACATACTGGAATCTCTACTCAAGACATAAAGTCTTTTGCAGTAGATTATGCTGCTCTAAAACCTAACTTTATAAATATCGGTTATGGATTGCAAAAACAAATTAACGGCGGCGAGATTGTTCGTGCTATATGCCTTCTACCTGCATTAATTGGAGTTCCTCGTGGTTTTTACTATTGTAATAGCGAAAGAGATTTTGATAAAGCATATTTGAAGGCTACACACTTGAGACCTAATAATCCAGTAAAATATGTGAGTTCACAGCTTGGTAGAGATTTGATATCAAAAGAAATCAATTTTCTTTTTGTTTACAACGCGAATCCGGCAGCTACATCCCCCAACCAAACTCTTGTCAAAAAAGGGCTTCTACATGAAGATTTGTTTGTTGTAGTACATGATTTGTTTTTAACAGATACCACACTGTATGCGGATATAGTTTTACCCGCGGCTTCATTCTTTGAAACGATGGATATTAACATCTCTTATTGGCATTACTATCTCTCATTAAATCAAAAAGCAATTGAACCGATAGATGAGGCAAAAAGCAATTCTGAAGTATTCCGGCTTCTTGCAAAAAAGATGGGGCTCTCACAGCCGGAACTTTTTGAACCTGATGAAGACGTAATCAAAAAGTTAATTTCAACTTCTAAAACAATTGAAGGACGATATGAGGATTTACTGCAAAAAGGCTTCTTGCGAATGAAACAACTGCCCTTAATGGAATTCCAAACGAAATCTGGAAAAATAGAATTTAGTTCATCAAGAGCACAGGAACTTGGACTCTCAAGTTTCCCAATAGTACTGGATGAACACCCCCAATTTCCTCTACGGCTTATTTCTTCTGCACATCCCTTGATCCTACATTCTCAGTATTTTAACATTCAATCAATAAAACCATATATTCTTGTAAATCCAACTGACGCAATAAAGAGAATGATAAAAAACAAGGATGCTACTCGAATCTTTAATGAAAGAGGATCATTAGTTTTGCCAGTAAAAATCAGTGAAAACGTACCAGAAGGGGTGATTTGGACTTTTAGATCTCCATGGGTGTCATTATCACATGATAAAAAAAATGTAAATGTTCTTACTAATGATGATTTTCAAAGGTCAAGCTATGGGTCTACTTTCAATTCCACTTTCGTAGAACTTGAAAAAACATAGTTATCCTTAGTTTTCATTTAACTTTGTCGGCGGGAAGTCTCCTTCCGAGAGGGAGGGGAGGATGTCACATAGATGGTTTCAAATATTTTATCTAATCTTTAGAGTGATACCTTATATTGGTTAAAGTGCATTTAATTCTAATAACAACAATGGAGTTAGTAAAAAATGAGTGTTAAAGTTAAAGTCCTTATTATCCTTATCATAATTGCCATCGCCATCGCGTTTGGCTACTATATGGTGTTGAGGCTTAGTCAACCACATCAATTATTGTGAATTTGAATTTTTTTTTAACTTAATCATTCAATATCTATGTTGAACTGCTCAAATAATTCACCAAAATCTATTCCAGCAACCTTTTTCGTTTTATACTGATTATAAAGAGCATTATGAGCATTAATGAGAATTTCTGAAGTTATCCCATGCGAAATTGAAAAGTACGTTTCAACATAAGCTGCAAGATCATCGCATATCTTGATTATTTTGCCATCTACTGGAGAATAAGAATCGCTATTAAACGACTCATTGATCTTTTCCGAACTAACAAGTTTTATTTCATTATTTTCAGTTTTGATCTTGCTTTCAAATTCATCTTCTATGAAATATCTGAAATCTTTGTGCCAAGCAGAGGGAAGAAGTGGTAGAAGTTTTTCTTCGAGTTGTTCTTTCTCAATCTCTTCAATTATAGCTCTGAGACCCTCAACAGATTTTTTCACAGGAGAAACAATATCTCTGGTCAAAACTTCGGGAAGATCATGGAAAAGACCTGTAAAATAATTATTAACAATCCTTTTTGAGCAAGCGTTTAATTCTATTGAAAACAGGTTTGAGAGCATAGCAACTACTAGCATGTGTCCCATAACCGATGTCTCTGGGAGTCTTGGTGTTTGAGCCCATCGTTGCTGAAACCTCAGTTGCCCAACATAATCTATAAACGCGTTTATTTTACCCGATACTAATCTTTGTACACCAATGAGGTCGATGTGTTCTTTAAGCTCGTTTTCGATCGCTGCTTTGGTACTTTCAAGTCCATACATATCCTTGTTTAAATTATATATAATCCGAAATTCCCAATTAGTTGCCAGATAATGGGCAGCTCTTAATATTTTCTTCTCCAAGGGGGAAATTGGTAAGAATAAATATTCTCTAAACTCCTTAAAGAATTTCTCTTGAATATCTATCTTATTTTTGAGTTGGTCTAAAACCCATTCGTTGAGTTCTTTTCCTTTACGACGCATAAGTTTGTGAAAAATAGGAGGTTTGATATCAGTAAGAATGATTCGATGCAGGAATTCAAAAAGTCCACCTTCAATTAAGCCTTTCCAATTTATTTCCACCTTTCTTTCAGTTTCCTCAAATTTTGCCAGTACATACGCTATGATCATTTTATGTGCTTGTTTATCAAGTTCTGTAAAACCGACTCTTGGTCTAATATGATCATTCCATCGCTGGATGTGTGCTGCCTGATAGAAAAGCTCGATTATTGCTTTACTTAGCATACTAAACTTCCTCTCATTGTAGGTCCAATATATGTAGAATACCCATAATCATCTGCTGGCAGATCATACATAAGCAAGCAAGTATTTATGTAACTTAACCATCGCTAGTGTATCTTGTTCGCAATAGGCTAAAAGGTTTCTTCTTACTTTTTCAATATCCTTATCTTCATATTTTTCAAGCGCTAAAAAGGCAAAAGATAACATTGCTGTATCGCCGTCTGCAATTTCTAGTGAATCATATGACATGCCAGGCACTAAGGCAGGTAGTACGGTCTTCACTGATGTGCTACCATGAAAATTTGGATGATAAAAATTCTTTTTTATCATGTGCTCAAGATTTACCAAACGATCAATTAATGAATTCAAATCTTTCGATAGGTCAGGATATACTTCTACAAGATTAGTAATGATGGTCTTTTCAAAATTGGAATACACGACGATACTGCCCTTTCCCCTTAGATCTTTGATTAAATGCTCAGCAAATTCCTTTCTAAAATCCCTATGATGATCTGCTAAGTATTCGAAGTGATCAATAATTTGACCTGGCTCAGAACATTTGTGTATAGAATATTGTGTAGGACTTTGTGTATAAGGAGCAATCTTGGGAAATAATGGGACTGGCGTCAAGAACGTCTCGAAATCCAGATAAAAGGTAGGCCATAATATGGATTCTAATTTTACTTTGAGTTGATTGCCAACGATTGGTTGCTTTAATTGTACACTCTTTTTCACTTTAGCTTGAATTTCAGTCAAAGGAAATCCATTAGGGATATCTTCAATGCGAAAAATGCCCAATTCTTTAAGTTTATCAAATTTGGATCGACTTAATCGTTGAAGATCGAATATATGATTTTCAATGTCTTTCCCTAAACAATCCTTGAAAATTTCACATTTGCGGCAGTCTAATTCAAGTTTAGGAGGAGGTTTTGTTTTATTTCTTGTTATTTCTTCGATCTGATGACTCTTAGTTTTAAATTCTTCAACTCGATCCCTAACCTCGTCTGTGTGATCGATTTCCAAAAAAAGTTTGTCATTTTCCATTCCTAATCGGAAATCCTTAGAGATCAATATTAATGAGGATTGAGAGATATTGATCTCTGAATACTCAATGACCATAGTTGTATAGGCCATATCATCAATAAAGTCCTTCTTATCATTCACACTGGATTTTACTTCAAACAAATGCCAACCTTCGTCATTTCGCTTTAATATATCTGCTCTAGCTACCAATCTGTCAATGAGGAAAGTTGCTTCAAAGAGTATTGAAGTACTGGGACCATCCATCAAACTCTTTGTTTTCTGTGAAGCAGATTCCATATTCTCGTCATCAATTAATATTCCCTCTGGATAAAGCTCCCTTGCCCTCCTTCCAATCCCCATCTCTTCTTCCATTATTTTGCTGAATGTTTGTTTCAAAGAGATTTGTTCTGTCCTCATCAACCAGCCTAACGTAGGACATACTAGAGTATTCAAGAAGATTTCTTTTGTAACATTTTGCAAGCTGTTTCCCTCAGTCATACTAAGATACCCTGGCTTTAAACAAGTTTTTATGAAATTCTAGCAAACTCTCTTATATTAATTTCAAAATCAAGTGAAGTTCAGAATTACAAAATTAAAAGAATTATTTCATTAAGAAGCGAACGCTTTTATTTCAAAAGGTTATCAAAAGCTTAATTCAAGGAGGTAAGAACTGCATGCCAATGGTATCGATCATTAAGGAAACTGATCCTGAAATCGCTGTTGAAAAGGCAATTAATCTGTTAGGTGGAATAAGAAGTTTTATAAATAAAGGAGAGACCGTCTTTATACACCCCAATTGGTGTGGAGGCGTGCCAGGCAAACAAGGGTCATATACTAATCCAAAAGTACTCACTACGTTGATCAAATTAATTGATTCTTGTAATCCTGCAAAAATTATTGTTGGTGAATCAGAAGCTACAAGTCAACACTTTGACCTTATGTATATGTCTTCAGGCTCGAAAGAAGCCATAGAAGAACTAAAATCAACAAATGGAATTGATGTACAGGTCGTCAATTTAAGCGAAGGAGAAATGGTGACTATTGATCATCCAGATGCCTACATCGCAAAAAAGTTAACTGTTTCTAAAGTTTTAACAAAAGCAGATAAAATAGTCAACGTTCCAGTATTAAAATCTCATGTTTTTTGCGATATAACTGTTAGTTTAAAGAATATGTTTGGTTTACTCCCAGAACGTAAGAAAGGACGACTTCATTTTAAAGGACTCAATGAAATCATTGTAGATATAAATTCTGCATTTCCTTCCGACTTAATTGTCGTTGACGGTATCATCGGTATGGATGGATGGGGTCCGCTCAAAGGTGATCCTAAGGAATTAGGTTTTGTTTTAGCAGGTGATAATCTTTTAGCAGTAGATACTGTCGCGGCTACCATCGCTGGATATGATCCTACAAGCATTACACATTTTCAATTAGCTGAACAAAAAAATATTGGTTCACTCAGCATGGAAACCATTGAACTTAAAGGCAATTCAATAACTGATGTTAAGCCAACGTCGTTTAAGAAACCGCCTGAAAATGTTGTAGAGGGATACAGAAAACAAGTAAAGGAGTTGCGAGAGGAGTTAGCTGCCAAATCTATATCTTTTGAAGAAGGTGCTACATTCATCC
>NZ_JAHPYX010000251.1:0-4634 GCF_019058535.1 Candidatus Borrarchaeum sp. | reverse complement strand
TGATTTTTTTCACGCACAAGCTCCGCTTTCCCCTTATTTACTTGCTTTCGTTTTCCTTATGTTTGGAGTCGGCATTCTTCAAGCAAGGTTATTCTTGGTATTCTTTACAACCTTTACATGTTTTATGATCTTCATGGCAGGAAAAAGGATTGATTACAAAACGGGATTGTTAGGAAGTTTGATTTTTGCAATAACCCCCCTTTCCGTTAAGTATGGCATGAATGCAGTGAATGATTTTATTGCAATGACTTTCTGTGCCATAGGATATTATTTTCTGACATCTGTCATTATGATTAACGAGAATAAAAAGAATTTGACAGCTGAAAGAAATAATTCAATTTTGGCCGGACTCTTTATGAGTATAGGAGTTATGATCAAACTCATTGTTGCACCAATATTATTTGCCTTTATCGTTATTTTAATAATTGAAGGCATATTTTTTGAATTTGAAATTAAAAATCAGGTAAAAAAGATTTTTTTCCTTATAGTTGGATTCGTAATTCCTTTTCTAGTTGTATTTTCTTCTTTTTATCTTCTGTTCGGCGACAATTTCACTGCACAAGTTTTGGGACAACATTTGGCAAAAAAGCCAGTATCTTATGGAGAGCGTTGGAATAAACTGATGTCTCGCCTGATCATAGTAAATCCTTATTTTTTCGTATTATTTAGTTTAAGTGTTCTGTTTGCAGCACGGCAACCTTACGGACGCGGTTTAATCATTTGTTTTCTTTGCATGATATTAGCGGTATTTACTTTTGTTCCATCACAGAATACCAATTACTATCAAATTAACATCCTATTTATGTCCATGGTCTGCGGTTTTTTTCCCCTACCCGATTTCAAAGCATTAAATTTTAAATCACTGATCCCAAATTTTATAGTTATTTTGAATTTGTTGTTATATAAAATATATCGCTATTCGAACTCTAATGTAGCAGGATTTGCTTATTTTGAGCATTATTTGGCAAAGGTAGCCCTTGCAGCAACTTTAATCACCTTAATCGCATTTATTGTAATTTTAACAAAAGAAAAGCAAATTACTGAATTGAAAATTAGCGATCGAGCAAAAAAACTTCTTTCTTCCCCTTACCAAGTTTTAAAAGGCTTAAAAAACGTTCTTAATAAGGACGTAACAAAGTTGGTCCTTGCATCAGCCTTAATTGTTATAATCGCGACAACTGGTGTTTCATATCCCAGTCTTTCTGAAAGTGATAAGAAAACTATCGAATGGATTAAAGCAAATACGTCTCCTGACGATTATGTTCTTGCTGACGACTTAAAAATCAATTTTCGGGCAAAAAGAAGAAGCCCATTTGCTGAAATTTCAACACCGAGAACACGTTTTGGTGAACTTACTGGAGAAATGTTTATTGAAGCTTGCTATGAGTTTGATATTAGAGTCGTTGTGAAAACAAGAAGGCTGTTTGACTCCTTTGATACATACGATGTCTTCCTGGAATTTCTTGAAATTAACTATGTTCCAATTAAAGAAGGTCACATAATCTATGTGCGCACAACACCTCTAAAATGAAAACTAAAACATAAAGTGGAAGCTCTGATGATGAAATTTGAGTTACTGAAAAAAGAGCATGCTGTGCTCGTAATTATTTTATTTTTAAATTTTGCATTGAGACTTTATGGTGTCATTGTTGATGTCGACTATTTTTTTCGTGAAGCGACTTTCGGCATGGCTGCATGGAGGATAGTTGACGGTGATCTTCCTTACCGTGATTTTTTTCACGCACAAGCTCCGCTTTCCCCTTATTTACTTGCTTTCGTTTTCCTTATGTTTGGAGTCGGCATTCTTCAAGCAAGGTTATTCTTGGTTTTTTTTACAACCGTTACATGTTTCTTAATCTTCATGGCAGGAAAAAGGATTAATTACAAAACGGGATTGTTGGGATGCCTAATTTTCGCAGTAGTTCATTTATCTGTTATGAATGGCATGGTGGCTGTTAATGATTTCATTGCCGTGACCTTCTGTATTGTTGGATACTATTTTTTAACACCCGTCATCATGGGGAACAGGTACAAAGGGGAATTTCTTGCTAATCGAAACTGCGCATTTTTAGCTGGAGTTTTTTTAAGTATCGGAGTAACGATCAAAATCATAATTGCACCAATATTGCTCGCCTTCATTGTTGTTTTGGTCATAGAAGGACAATTTGCAGGAGTTAGAATCAATGAACAGGCTAAAGACCTTGCTTTTCTTCTTCTTGGGTTTATAATTCCTTTTTTAGTTGTGTTTTCGCCTTTCTATTTAATAGTTGGTAACAAAATTACACTGCAAGTATTGGGGCAACATTTAGAGAAGCCTTTTGTGTCATGGGGAACGCGTTGGAATAGTCTAACGAAATACATAATTAGGGAAAATCTCTATTTTTTCGTTTTCTTCTCACTAAGTGCTCTTTTCGGGGCACGAAAACCATATGGAAGAGGGCTACTCATTTGCACTCTATTCATGTTATTCAGCGTATTCCTGTTTGTTCCACGACAACAAGCAAATTACTACTATTTAAGCGTTCCATTGATGGCCATGGTTTGCGGTTTCTTTCCCTTATCAGATTTTAAATCGTTTAATTTAAGATCAACGCTTTTGAGTGTTATTGTTTTCTTTGGTTTCATTATTCTAAACTTCACCATTTTTATCCGATTTTATCGTCCTCGTTTTTATTTTCCAGTTCTATCATTGCCTTTTTATAGTTATTCAAGCTATTATTGGATACAGTTAACTTTTGTAGCGTTTTTTATTGCTTTATGTGTCTTTATCGTTTTTTTAATCAAAGAAGGACAATTTGATGGACTTAAAATTACGGATTCGGTGAAAGATATATTTTCTTCCCGTCACCAGATCTTTAAGAGTCTAAGAGGTATTCTTAGTTATGATGGGGTAAAACTCGCTCTTGTAGTGTTCTTTGTTGTGCTAATCACAGTGTGTAATGTAACATATCCCCGTCTTTCTGCAAAAGATAGAAAAGCAATTGATTGGGTTAAAGTAAACACTTCTCCCGATGAGTATATCCTTGCTGATAATTTGAAAATAAATTTTAGGTCAGGAAGGAGGTCCGCATTTGCTGAGATTTCAAGAGAGCGAACGCATATTGGCGAACTTACTGGAGAAATGTTTATCCAAGCATGTTATGATTTTGATGTTAGAGTCGTTGTAAACACAGGATTTCTTTTTGGAAAAGACGATACCTATGATGTTTTCATAGAGTTTCTTGAAGATAACTATGCTCAAATCGAAGTAGGTCACACAATCTACGTACGTGCCACTTCCTTGCAATGAAAATATCGGAAAAAAATTAATGTGTAATTATGAGTTACATGAAAGGGAGATTTCACGTAATAATTCATTCTAAAACTAGTCTATGAATATCTCACTGAAATTATTTCCTCCGAAGAAAGACTTCAAAATCTGTTTCGTATCATCCCATCCTTTATCCAAAAATAATGCACCGATCACTGCCTCAATAGTATCTGCAATGACTTTTTGTAATCCGTCTTTCCGAACTCCTCTCATTTGAATTATTTCATCGATTTTTTTTAACATCCCAATTTTTGCAAGAAACTCGTCTTTAACGAGGTCCTTTCGCATTTCTGTAAGACTACCTTTATCTTTTTCACTAAATTTCGTATAAAGCAGTTCAGCAATTAGAAGATCGAGGACTGCATCTCCAAGAAAGGCCAGACGTTCGTTATTTTTGTGATTATTTTTTGGACTACTTGAATGTGTTAATGCTAAATCGAATAAATCTAAATCATTAAACCGAAGATTGTTTTTCTGAAGCCAAGCGTTGAGTAATTCTTCTCTTAATTTCTCTAAATTCAAATTCTTTCCTCCTTGTAAGATTTCTGGTAAGTAATATTAATTAAAGTCTAAAGATTTTCAGAAAACTTCATCAACATCAAGTTTTGAGTTATAGAAGTCCTTATAACAAATGAAGACTTTTCAATTATAAATAGAGACTGATTTAAATGCCTGAGATAATTTCAAAATTTTTGTCAATCATCGAAACAAGCAGACCGATTATTTGGCTTTTTGCAGTTGGAACGGCATTTTGTGGAATGCTCATGGCATTGAAAAGCATTCCACCTGTCTTTGAGTTTCTGCTAATGTGCATAGCGATGATTTCTGCAACTTTTTCTGCTAATCTGGTTAATGCTGCAACTGATGTCGAAGTTGACAAAATTAATAAGCCTAATCGACCGCTTCCTGAAGGCCGAGTAACTGTTCATGAGGCTTTTATGATAGGAATCTTTTGTCTAATATTAACTTTAATTATCTCTTTTCTATTTGGAATTGTACCTTTCCTAATTGCTATAGTCGGTCTAACTTTTGCTGTAATTTATTCTGTTCCACCAATTGCCCTGAAGGAGCGGGGAATTCTAGCTAATATTGCACTGGCATTCAGCTACAGTACACTCATTTTCCTTTGGGGCTGGGCAATAGTTGCGCCGCTTATCTTAGAATTAACTGTTATCATAATATTGATCTTTCTGCTTATTCAGATCACTGGCGCAAACATAATAAAAGATTTAGTAGACTTTGAAGGTGATCTTATAAGTAGACGAACGGTTCCAGGTCAATTGGGATTGAAAAAGACAATAATAGTTATTGCACCATTTATGGT
>NZ_JAHPYX010000250.1:0-6362 GCF_019058535.1 Candidatus Borrarchaeum sp. | reverse complement strand
CTATTTGAACCTTAAAAATCTTACTAATGAGATTGGCTCTCGCATTTAGAACGTTCTCATCCCATAGCCTATTAACAAAGAGCTTAAACACATGTTCCATCGCATATGCTACATGTCCTCTTCCAATAGTCCTTCTTTGAGTGAGAAACATAATACTAACCAGTTCTTGACACAAAGCATCAAGCATTTCCTTAAGGTATTGGTCAGAAACCTCTATAAGTGCCTTTTTAGCTTCTCCACTTGTATAGAAACTTGTATTAGCTATATCTGCCATTTTTGCTCTCACGTAATTCACAATTGGTGACATAAATACAAGGCGGCGAGTGAGTGCTTCCTCATCGAATACATCTTCGTCTAATTCTAAACTGAGTTCATCATCAAAATCAATGTCAAAGCTGGGTTCCTCTGTTGATGCTTCATCATCCAGAGGTAACTCATCGCCTTCTTTCAATTCAGATTCATCAGGTATCTTTTCATCGGTGTGAAATTCTTCATTGTTATTTGAAATTCTATCCACCTCCACTGTTTCAGAAACATATTGGATATAAACACCAACATTTATCAAGTTTCCGCTCTGAAAACTAATTATATCTGGCTTGTAAACGAGTTTTTCAATTAAATCTTGTATATCATGCACGTATATATACTTAGAAAAATGAAGAGATGCTATGAGCACGATAGAGTTCGTATTTTCAATCTTAGACTATGGGCTCCCTCTGATGATTTTAGGGAAACCCCTTTCGAATCGTGATTCTATTCATCTTTTAAAGCATTTATTATTTCATAAAATAAAAATACACTTCTAAACGAACATATAATTCATTTTAAAGCAATACCTTGTCCTTCTGTTATACTGAAATCTGTATATTGCATAGAATGCTCTTTGTCTCTCATCTTTTTTATTAAAAGTCTGCGTTTTAGCCCTTCATCTGTTTTTATCAATCCCAATTCGATCACACCATCTACTAGAAATTGTTCCAATTGTGGATGGTCATTAGTTGTTTCTACCTCCGTGAAAATGACAGTTACTCCTTGATTTTTCAAGAATTCGCTCATCCTGATTAAAGCTGTCCTTTGTTTGATTGTTTGTCTTTCTACCCCTTCTTTACTCTTGCTTGAAACAGTGCGTGTTGGAATTAACAGTGATGTAATGCTATCGACAACAACTCTACTTGTACCACTTTTTTTTATCATTGGAGCGATTTTAAGTAACAGATAATCAACATCTGGTCTTGTTGTGTTGATTTCTTTGCTTTTTATACCGATTCGCGGATAAAAACCATCTATTAGTGTAAATAATCCTACATCTTCCAGATCCTGTAAATCCCATCCCATTTGTTCTGAGCGTCTTCGCAATGCATTTGGCTTTTCATCAAAAGTGACATATATTCCATGTCTCCCTGCATTGCATCCTTTAAGAATCCATTGAAGTGAAAAACAAGTCTTGCCAGATCCCTCTGGACCAGTTAAAAGTATACTGTAACCACTTGGAACTAATTCAGTTATATCCATCGCCATTAGTGATTCACTCCTCAATTTTCTCAATCAATCTTGTTAGACAATTCTCTCCTTTGTGTCAATTCTAACTTGATAATTATCAGAGACGACAATCGGATATTCCCTTGCACGTTGCTCTCTTAAAATCCGTGTTCCTAGTTTCGGAATTTGAATAAAATTGGCAACTCTCTCTCCAGATTGTTTTTGACGGAGACTGAAAACTACATCTGCAAAATGGGCAATTGTGTTTTCAATATGTTCTTCTTGAAGTCCTCTTGTCATAATCCAGAAGTGAATACCGTCTATCTTTGTAATCCGGTGGGTAAATTCCTTTATGAATATCGAATATAAGTCATCTATATCAACACCCCATTCAGGAATTTGGTGAAGGAACGTGCTCAAAGAATCAATTACTGATACTATTCGTCTACTTCCTACTACCTTTTCGTTAAAACAATCATCCATATATTCAGAAAGTAAAACTGATAATGGGTTCATTTCTAGTATGTCTGGAATGGGCTCCTCTTTGTACATATCAATAATTTTCCATCTGTCCTCAGGAAGATTTGAAATATCCATTCTGATTTCCTTAAATATGCTCTTAAGTTCTTCAGCAGTATAATCATATAATACATATTTAACTGCCGTATTTACTGATTGATCTCCTGAAAGGTGATACACAATACTCTGTACAAGTAGTCTATGAATATAACCAACATCTCCCACAACGAGCACTAAAGAACGATTAGGGATACCACCTTCGCCTATTACCACATCTAAAGTTCGAATTCCAGTAGATAATACCGTGTTTCCTTCCATTTTGTTGCCTCCTGAAAAATTAAAGTCATCATTGTATTGAATATGATGTAATAAGGTATGTTACTCATCGTTTTGGATCTTATTAAGTATATCTCAGTTTGTTCTTCTTAAAAATAATGAGCGATAGAGTCACGGCGCTAAATCTAAGGTGCTTTAAAAAGAGTACTTAGAGTTCTAAACGTATACAATAATAGTACACTCACAAAATTTGCTCTAAAACTTATCAAGAAATCACCAATGCTTTAGCACGAGGTAGCCCACTCTAAAACTTGGAAAAAGAAAGAAAAGAAAGAAAAGAAAGAAAAAAGGGTGAAATTGTAGGATCTGCTTAGTAGGATCCAGGTGTGGACATAGATTTCATGCCAGTATACTCTGGATGACTGATGTCCGGGAATGCTTCACCCATTGCATTGACAGCTTTCATAGCATCGCGTATTGCTGCCCATGGGTAGAAGTGCCCCTCAGCATCTGGCTCTGGGTATGCTCTGTTCATGGTTGATAAGAGCACGTCTTTTGCACAAGCATGGGCTGCTGCTTCTATGTCATTCTCGGTTATGCCTTTCAAACCAATATCTGCAAAGGTTGATGGTAGACCAACAGTCTTGCAGAATCTCATCACGCTGCGAATAAATTCGGTGTCTCTGTCTTCGAGTACCATTTCACACTGCGTACCGAAAGCTACAAGCTCACCATGCATCGGAGGTCTCTTGAGACCGGCATAATCGATGTCTTTCATTTTGGCTTCTAATGAAGTCATACCGTTGTGGATACCATGTGCTGCTGAAAGTCCTCCAGATTCGAATCCGAGACCGCTAAGCAGGATATTTGCTTCAACTACCTTTTCCATCGCTGGGGTTGTTGCATTTGCTTCAACCGCTATTCTAGCTTGTACACCATATCTCAATAATGTGTCGAAGCAGAGTCTGGCAATAGCTAGAGCGGTCATTGGCGGACTGCCGCCTGGCATGTTCACACCGTTTGTCCTGAAGGTCATATCTGCCTCAAACCAGGTGGCTAGAGCGTCACCCATACCGCTTACTAAAAAGCGCGCAGGAGCCGAAGCTATGATGTTTGTGTCTACTGCAACCATTGTTGGGTTGGTCGGATACACAAGGAAAGTCTGGTATACATGTTCCCAACTATACATAACCGTAAGTGCGCTGCAGGGCGCGTCGGTAGCCGCAATAGTAGGCACAACGATCTTTGGTACATCTGCACCAAATTTAGACAGTTTTCCTTGTAACGAGTATCGTTCTAGCTTGTCTGTGGGGAAACTCGACATTCGGTTTGCAGGAACTACACCGATGTCAATAGCAGTGCCAGTTGCCGCTGCTTTACCAGCATCAATTCCTTTACCGCCACCGATTGAGATGATGGCGTCACACTCTTTTGATACACATACTTCGGCAATTCGTGCGACTTCGTCATAGGTACATTCACGTTTAAATTCTGTTGACTCAGTTTCGATACCTTTTTCAGTACAGCCTGCATCAATAAGTGGCTTTGAAACGCTTAAACTCGTTGGTCCTCCCATAAGGAGCGGTCTTTTGATACCAAGTACTTCAAGTTGTCCAGCTAGCAAACCTAATGCTCCAGGTCCTTGTACATATCGGCTTGGAGCAATTAAGATTCGTAGAGGTCCAGCGTCTTGCAATCCAGTCATTTCATATTACCTCATTTATTTTTAGATATTTTTTTTGTAGAAATAGATACCTTTTAAGGTATATGAATCACAATATTACACATAGGTTATATATAAATATTAATAACTGAGTCTAATAAGCTCTGAAAGACCCGCTATTAAAACGCGCCGTTTGTAATGCGACTAAAGGTTAATTTCCTTTTGCTTATTCTCTATATGTTAAATTATATTTTGTATCAGCCTTTTCAAATGTGTGCTACGCTATGATATGTGCATCAATTGAAGTTGTGATGTATCTTAAGAGCCAGTGTTCTGAATAAATACTACAAATAAATTTAGTATTCTACTCTTTGTAGTCTCAAAAGTTAGTTATCCTCAATTCTAACCATAGAAAAATAGAATTAAAAACGATAATAATTATTATTCTCGATTAATTCATATTTAGAAACCTAAAATAATGCAATTGTTATTTTTTAAGAATATGTTCCGAAAATACAACTTAAGGCTAAACATAAGGCGAAAAAAACAAAAAATATTGAAAAAATTGAATAATAAAGAAATAAAATCAACCATAGGAGTTCAAAATGGATAGAGTCGCATGTATTTGGCATATCAAGTTTTAAAAACGAGTTATTGATAAACTGCCTCAAGAATATGATCTATCAACCTTGCCGCAATTTTCGGGCTGAATAACCTGTGAATTGAGGTAACAACCTCATCTATACGACGTTTTTTGTTGATGATAAGTTCCTGAAATGTTTTTCCATATTTTTCCAAAACATACTGCCAAACGATGTCATCCAATTCTTTATAAAACACTTTAAAGACGCTTAAATCACCTGTATATTCTTCAATATCGGTTCTATGAGCCTCCATGAATTTGTTTTTAATTTTACGAAGTATAAATTCAATTTTTTTGGAATCTTCTTCGCGATCTACGCAGACAGCGAAAATTATAGGATCTTGTGTGCTGGTATCTAAAGCGTAAACGAATTTCATATTCTTCATAATAAGGCTTTCAACGCTTTCCGCACCTATTTCCTCTGCAAAGCTAGATATCGCCGATAAAAAACCAGTAATTAGAGACTCATCTACTTCAATGCTTCCATAGTAACTATGGAGAAGGCTTTCTCCAGTTTTTTTCAGAATGTAGACATTATGAATCAACTGTGATGCGCTTCCTCTCACACCTCACTAGTACGATAATATGAACTCTATGTATTCTATTAACTCTATAATATATCTAATGGGTGCTGTTCTAGGTGGGACATCAGAGATCAACAAGAGAAACAAATACTTGAAAAACTAACCTTGTGAGTTTTTTAAACAGAAAACAGAATTAAGGGGTCTGTTATTGTTGCTATTGTACGATCTTCTCAAGAATTTGATCTATTAGTTTTTGCGCAATTTTCGGGGAGAAAAGATGATAGATCAATGAAATAACTTCGTCAATAGTTTGTTCTTTATTCGTAACAAGTTTATGAAAGGCTTTTAAGTATTTGTTTACGACGTATTCCCATACAATTACGTCTAGGTCATTGTAAAATGGAGCAAATGCCTTTATATCTCCAGTCCAATCTTCGAGGTCAGACTTATGTTTTCCAACAAAAATTTCTTTGATTTCGATTAGTATTTCCTTAATTTTCTGCTCGTCTTCTTCACGATCCACACTCACTGCAAATATTAGAGGATCGTCTGGCAAGCTTGTGTCCATTGCATAGACAAACTTCATATTCTTCATCACAAGGCTTTCAACGCTTTCCGCACCTATCTCCTCTGCAAAAGACGATATTGCAGATAAAAAACCAGTAATAAGGGTCTCATCTACTTCGATAGATCCATAATACCCATGAATCAGGCTTTCCCCTGTCTTTTTTAGTATATAGACGTTATGAATCATCTGTGAGTCGCTTCCTCAGACCCCTCAAATTTATACTTTATAGTATTTTACACATATAACTCTTTAGTTAATACTGTGTTCGGTCATATTTATAATTTCTCTGTGAGAACTTCCCCCAACGTGTTGGGGGGATAAATTGCGTGTTTTGCTTGTTTCACTTTCATCGTAGTGTCCCCTAACTTTAAATAGGTTTTTGGGATAGTAACCCTAGTGACATGAATCTCAGGGGAACATAGGGATAAGTGTGATGAAACGGACTTACCTATTTCGCTTGTATCCAACCATACAACAGACTACTACATTAATTCAATGGCTCACTACCTGTCGCATGTTATATAATAAGGGTTTGGCAGAGCGAAGAAATCAATGGGAAACTCATCAATACTCAGTTAACTATTGTGAGCAAGCCACTCAACTAACGGCTGCGAAACAGACTAACCATTTTTTGAAAGCGATTCACTCACAAGTACTTCAAGACGTGCTGAGAAGACTGGATAAGACCTT
>NZ_JAHPYX010000249.1:0-8875 GCF_019058535.1 Candidatus Borrarchaeum sp. | reverse complement strand
CATCAACATCGGTCTCGGCTAGCCCCATATGGAACTGTGCCAGAATGATGGGATCCTTTAGAGTTTCTGCTACCTTACTTTCAGAGCATGTACCCTCAAAGGCAATATAGGGTCCTGCCATGATATCAAATTTGAGGAGCAATATCGATTTGATGCCGCACTCCTGCAACGGATAGGAATTTAAAAACAAGGGTTCACCGATCACTACTCACCCCTCACTTTCCGTTCGTTGCACCAATTCAAGAAACGCTTCCTTAACATTTGCACCTGTTACTGCTGATGTGGGAAAAATTATAGTAGGATCATTTATGTCCAAATGATCAGCAATAGCCTCAATAGGCAAGGAGTTTGGTAGATCCTGTTTATTTGCACATATTACATATGGTAGATGTAATTCTCCGACAATCAAATGATGAATATCTTTTGTGACTGCAAAACTATCTATATTCGAGGAATCAATGATTAAAAAAGCGCCAGTTGCACCTCTCCACCAGAGTTTCCACAGCGGTTGATAGCGCTGTTGACCTCCCAACTCCCAACTCACATAACACTTGCCATTCTTCAATGGCACCTTATAAAAGGCAACTCCTGGCGTCGGGGTATATGTGCCAGAAGAATTTAACTGAGTTTCCTCAATTATACACTCAAGACAGGATCCAAAGGTACTTTTCCCAGCACCTGCGCTGCCCATTAGCAAAAATTTTGCTACTTTTTCTTGTGTACTAGTAATCTTGTTAGCGGATAGCTGTTTAACTCCCATTAAAGTTTCACCACAGACTTTTAATAACGAATTATTTAAAGTCCGCGTTTTTCTGTACCAAATTTGACTTTTGCTCCATTATAAAAATAGGACGAATTATTTACTCTTTATATGAATTTTAAAACGACAAAACTTAGAAAAAGCCTATCCAAAATTTTGAGACATGTTAAGAAATTATTTCTGATTCAGAATCATGTTTAAAGCAGATTTTGTTTTTTCTAACTCTTCGAAAGACAAATGGGATAGTAATGTATTTGAAAAATGCCCATATTGTTGGATATATTTGAATAACGCAGCAATTAGAGGAATGTTTATTGACTCAGCTAGTTTATATGACCCTAAAATAATGAGTTTTCTCTTTGCTCTTGTAATTGCTACATTAATCCTACGACTATCTTGCAGTACCTTAGCAGCCTTAGGATTAATGCCGTCATCTACTAGTGATATAATGACAATGTTGTTTTCCCGTCCCTGATATGAGTCTATTGTGCTTGATTTTGTAAATGACCAAAGATTATAGACATTGTTTATCTGTTTCGGGAATGTCTGCTTGATCAACCGCCCTATTAGTGTGGCTTGAAGACGAAATGGTGTAACTACAGCTATGTCTTTTTCAAGATAGAAACCCGCTTTGTGATATTCTTTCATGATTTTAATGACCAAGGCAGCTTCGATTAAATTACATGCAGAATATCGTTTACCGAATAATTTCCAGTCAAAACCTTGCCCCCCATTATAGTTAAACGTATCAATCCATACGATAGGGTATCGACCAGAGAGACTATGACTCCAATTATCTCGATTTTGAGGAAAGTAGTCAATTTGAGTATTTTCTATTCCATAGGCAGTTTTCAATTGATCATTGTAGATAAAATGACTTGGAAACATCGAGATGTATTTATTAGAACGATACTGTGTGTTCAAAAAAATGCTATGATTTGGATATTTGGAAATAAGGACTTCAAAAAGTGATTTTTCTAGCTGCTGCTTTATTGGTACATTAAAAATGGGTGGCAGTTGAAGATGGTCGCCCACCAGGATTATTTTCTTACCAAACACCATGCCTACAAGCGTTAAAGGTATACTTGCCATACTAGCCTCATCAATAATGACATAACCAAATGGTGGATTGTTCCAATCAAAATTAGAATGAAGAGTGTATAATCCAGCTTTTGTTAATGTAGACCCGACGATTTTATGTGATTTCAAGTCCTCAAAATTTCTTATATTACCTAAAAGCGGTCTGATGTTTGGCAATAACTTGGCATTTACGCCTAATCGAAGAACTGAATGTCTGATGTCATGCTCTTTTTTTTCTTTAAGAGCCTCTATGATCTTTTCAAGAGCGTTATCTACGGCAATGTTAGTATGTGACGTTATAAGTACTCTTTGATTTCTTTTAAGCAACTGTAAAACCAATTCTGAGATCACGGTAGTTTTTCCAGTACCAGGAGGCCCATGGATCAGGAAGAAATAATTATCGTCCGTTAAATTAAGGCAATGTGCTACAGCTTTCTGTTGTGATTCGTTTAGAAGTTGTGTGGTATGATTTAGAGTTATTTGTGTTATAGAATCATAGATGTCTTTATCTTCAAGAAGTGTTCTAAGCTTTCGTAGCTGTTTACTTTCGCCATTCTGAATCCTTTCCAAAATATTTTCTTGAATTCGTAGCAGAATTTGGTTATCAGCTTTTCGTAGATTAACTATGTCACAATATTTTAGCTCCTGAGATGAAAATCTACCCGAAAATGAAATATAATAATCCTTGGAATCATAATCAATAATAATCCCATAAAGTTCATTCTTTGGGTATGAATGTGTATTTAATGTATTTATGGTCGAAAAGAGCTTTTCTTCACCATTTTCCCATGTTGCTATAATTGCATCCCCAGGTTTAACTCTGAAATCGCCTATTATACGTATTTTTTCAACCTTTACGTCCGCTAAATAGGAATAATCCTTTGGTATATTAAAAGAAGGCTTTCCAATTAGCCTTGGGACTGCTCTTTTACTAGTATGTTCCTTATTCTTTGCCCTAGTTAAATAGTCCCATAAATAAGTATACGTAAATCCTTCAATGCCTGTTTCTAGACTCATATTTATTCAACCAAAGGAAAAATTCAATTAAGAAATCAAAAATTTCTTTCGTTTTACATTCACTTGTGCTTTCAAGAGATTCTTGTTTTTTAAATCTCAAACTATAGTTTCAAGTCAAATCTATTCAAAGACTCTATCAAACAGTTGAATACGAGAACGTATATAAACCCCGCTTTTTGAAATAGTACGAAAAAGATATCGCATTTCAAGAAGGCATCGCAATATAAAGCCATCCAACTTGTTGGAAATTCAAACAAAAATGCGCTGGCTTTTTATATATGTGTTAAAATAGAGTATGAGTGTAAGAATTATGCAGGTCGAAAGTGATCCTTGGGAAAAGCTAGATCGCCTTCAAGAACTACCAACATTGTTAACTGATACGTTAACCAATACGATGAGTTTTATTTTTCGTATGGGCTGGATGGTCGGTGGTTTTGTCTTTGCAATTGGCTTAATATGTTACATGTCAGGAATTGATGAACGTAATGGCAAGAAAATGATCTTCGGCGGCTTTCTTTTGTTTATGCTATTTCTCTATTTAGATACTGGTGTTTGGATAACTCTGTTTGGGTGAAAATTGAAAATTAGATTGATTTTGTTGAGATAAACATCAAAATTTGCTATTTTAATTTCTATAATTTATTATGAGAACATATCAGTTTTTTGAATGTCCATGAAAGACTAAATTTGCTTTGTCTCATAGTGACATCCTCCCCAGCCTTTCGGAAGGGGACTTCCCGCCGCATAAGTTAAAATTCAAAATTTTGTATGTCGGTGAGTTTCATATCAGTTCAAAATACGTTCACTTAACTCTCTGCGAATTTAGTTCATCACATCCAATGAACTGTTTGTTCAATCAAGTAGATATTCTTTATTAAAAATACTTATAAGTTTAAATGTATATCTATAGTAAATGTGGATTTTTGTGGTTATTGAAACCCTTTCCACCTTTTCATAATATGTCTCCTTGGTGGTGAAAGATGAGCGAATACAGCCTTCAATCATGTAATGAATGTAAAGGTAATATAGTGCTAAATAGAGGGCTCTATGTATGTGAAAAATGTGGTCTGGTGGCTGAAACCCACTATGTTCCTCAAGACTACATTATCTCAGTGTTTACTGACGAAAAAGAAATGGCAAAACAATATGTGAGTCCTGGTGAGAGAATTGACATTGTTGATGGAATGGGTAGTTATATCGGAAATTATAATGAAAAAAACAGTCGAGATCATAAGGGGAAACATCTTTCAAAAGAGAAAGAACTCTATTTCAGAAAGTTAAACCGAATTTACAATTTTAGAGCGCGAATACGTCATAAAGAATCTCAATACAGAGTATTAAAATCATTGAATAGAGCTGTAACTCTTCTTCATCTTTCGGATAAAATAAAACAGAGAGCAGCATATATTTATCGTACGAGTCTTAAGCAGGTTAGCCAGGATGAAATTTTAACGCACCCTGTTTTAATGGTCGCTGCTCTTTTCATAGCAATTCGAGAACGAAGAGCACCTGTCACGTTACAGGAAGTAATAAAAACGTTTGGACAACTAGGTCATAGGATCCCACCAAGAAAAGTCATCCGTGCAATTGAACTTCTAAAGAAATCTCCAGGAATTGAACTTGTACAAAGAAAAAGCGAAGATTACATCCCCAGACTAGTCAGTAAAGTCCTTAAGCACCCTGAGGTTATATTGAGACTTAAGAGAAGATTTTGGACATCATTTGAGTATCAAACACTTATCATGAAGGCAGCAAATACACTCTTAGAAATAGTAACTACTGAGCAACGCGGCGGTAGACATCCCTACATATTTGCAACCTCAGTACTTTATGGAGCCGATTTATTAATTGCTAAACAGTTTGAACGGCGATCAGTCCTCACACAGAAATTGTTGGCAAAAATAGCGAATGTCGCTGAATATAGCATCCGCGATCATTACTGCACGTTGTTGAAAAAATACGTTAAGGGAGAACAAAAACCAAAAATGTTCGTTTAATTTTTTTAAATTTTTCATAGGTATTGATGATTAATAGTTACTGGATTTACCAAATTAGGATTTTTAGGAGGCTTTGGGTTAGTAAAAAAATGATAAAGAAGATCATTGCAGATAGAATGAGCATGGACCAAGAAGATTCCCCATCAGTGAATTCTGTGAGTTGGTAAGCAGTAAATATTCCAATGAAGAAAAAACCTACAAAAGCAGGCCAAAAACTTAGTGGATTAAAAGCCAGATTATTAGTAAGCTCTGAGACATTTTGTTGCCGAAGTAGGAATAGCATTGAAAAGAGAGGTGTAAGAGCGGCTATGTAACCCATCACTAATGAAGTTCCTAATGATAAGATTTTGGTTTTAAGGTTTTTTGCTCTCAAGAAATGATTACGCTTTTTAATCAAGTTATTATTTTCCTCTAAGGCTCTAACCATAGAAAGTAGAACTTTGCCAGCCTCTATAGAATCTTTTTCTAGAAATTTACAGGTGAGCTGTAATAGATATCGACTGTTAAGATTATTGAGAGATAAAGCAAGATCTTTCAAGATTTGTTTTAGGGGTAAAGCCCCAACAAATAACTGACGGACTGCTATCATAAAATGTGGTTTTAAAAACCCGTTATATTTACTTAAAGCATAGGTAAACGCCTGTTCTGGGCAGATACCAAGTTTCAACTCATCAGCAAAAAAGCTTAGAAAACAAGCAATTTCACTCAATTCTTCATCTGACTGTTGTAAT
This sequence comes from Candidatus Borrarchaeum sp., assembly GCF_019058535.1. Taxonomy (NCBI): domain Archaea; kingdom Promethearchaeati; phylum Candidatus Borrarchaeota; class Candidatus Borrarchaeia; order Candidatus Borrarchaeales; family Candidatus Borrarchaeaceae; genus Candidatus Borrarchaeum; species Candidatus Borrarchaeum sp. The sequence goes on along the minus strand of NZ_JAHPYX010000249.1, from coordinate 3,290 downwards.
ACTATAGTTGACTGTTGTTTCATCCGACCAGCTCAATTCTGTTACTTAAGACCTTATTCTTAATGATATACAATAGGCAAATGTGTAAAGGGATAATGAACAAGATGAAAGGAGAACTAGCAAACCCGTTGATGGATAAAAAGATGCCTAAAAAGATTGGAAGAAAAGTGGTTATTCCGATAGTTAAGGTTAAGCGGCTGTCTAATTCAATAGTGAAGCGATCGTAGGCATTACGCACCTCTGATTGAGTTGAATCTTTCATCAATTCAATGGTCGTTTCTAAATCATTAATCGCGAATAAACTAGATAGATGTTTTCGAAGCGTAATGGAAGGCTGTTTCTTAGCGTAATCTAATAAAAGCGTTTCTGGATCTTCGTTGTTGTTAACCTGAAAGAGTATTTTTTCGAAATCTTTTGAAACTTGTGGGAAATCACTTTTAGCAACGAAATATATCGCATCGAACGTTGACCCAGCTAATAACGCTAATAACAGAGTATTCAAGATCAAGTCAGCATATTTCTCAATGTTTAGTCTTTCATGAGCATATCTTAGAGGAAGAAAACGCATTAATAATCCGTGAATAATATATGCGAGAAGTAAAGCAACTGATGAAAAAAGCAGTGGAGAAAGGTCTAAAATAAGTGAAAAACTGGTAATTATTAGGAAAATAATGGTTGCGAAGGCTTTTGATCCAGCTGAAATATCCTCTGGAGTGAGATTTAACTCCTCATAATAACGACATGGCATTAGCAAAGCAGTGGGACAAAGTTTTTTTCCTATAAATTTGAAAGGTTGGATGGAAAGTGCTTTGCATATATTCATAGGCAGATTTGAAAACAATTTGCAAACCTCAGCTATTCTTTAATCTGGTTAACAACATATTTGTAGAGAGAAGACCAGTCTATTTCGTTATAATGCATTCTATGTCTGAGTTTTTCAGTGTGTAGCCCATGGAAGATTTGTACATTGAGATAAGGGTCAAATAATTGGTTCTGAACCAGATAATTTAGTAGTTTTATGTATGTAGACATTTCTTCAATGAATTCTTCTAACGTTAACCCTTCAACCATTCTGATAGATTTCATGGTGGGGACGTCATATTGTTCTGTTAATGTTTTTATTAGCTGCTTATCAAGATCAAAGACATCGAATAACTGTATAGAATTAACTTTCAGATCGATTTCCAGCGGTATATCGGTTTTTTCAAATGGTTTTTCGACCTCACTTACTCGCCTTACCTTACGGATAAGTTTTTGATGGTAATAAGCCCGCATAAAGACGATGAGGTCTAAAGTTAATAGATTAATGGGAGCAATACCATGATGTTCTACCCAGCGGACAATCAGATTTTCAGGCGACGAGGCGTGACAAGTTTGGATTAAGTGTAGACCTGCTGTAAGTGCATGAAATACTGCTTGAGAATGTTCCTGGGTTTGAATTTCCCCTAAGAAAACGTAATCAGGCGATCGATGTAATAATTTAACAATCTCTTTACTTTTGCTTCGTGAAGTATTCTCGCCTTCAAAGGGTATTACCTGTAGCCGTACTTGATGTTTATCGTAAGTATGTTGGGGGACGCTTTCGATGACATCTTCGATGGTTATTTTTCGCCACTCAGGAGGAGTGATCAGATCCAGTGCATTAACTAGTGTGGTTTTACCCGAATTAGGTTCCCCAATGACCGTAATATTACAGCGTCGTAGCATAGCAAAATACAGGTAAGCGGCGATTTCCACAGGTAAAGTGCCATTCGCTACCAATTCTGGCAAAGTAAAGGCTTTACGCTTTAGTTTACGCACATCTAAATGCAAGCCATCGACAGCAAGAGGAGCGATGTCCATTGAAGTGCGAACATGAAAATTGTCAGTGATCAATTCTGTTTTGATAGAAGGATTACTTTCGTCCAGTAACAGACCGCTTTCATAGCGTAACCTTGTTTTTATACGTTCTAAATCAGCTTCAGATAAAATAACATTAGTCTTACAACGTCCCCAGGTGCGATGGTCTAAATAGAGCTGGGTGTTAGGACAATCTAGATAAAACTCTTCTATATATTCATCCATAAGAAAAGGGGCAACCTTAAAGATACCCGTTAGTTTATAGCAGGCTAGATCTATTAATTCATCTAAATCTTTCATTGATGCAAATTCAGGATAATGTTTGTAAATATGCTCTTTAATTAGTGTCTTCCTCGTATTGAATAACTCTTGTAGGCTATAGAATCGAGGATCCAGAGGTTTGTTTTGAGTATCATTATCAAAGATCATACTTCCTGAAAGATGTTTCGCAATTGATTCAACGATTTCACCAAAAGGTGAAGTGTCTACTAGACTGTTATAGGCGTATAGTGCTTCGTTGGTATATTTTCCTGCACGCCTATATATTTTAATATGATAAGGACCTATCTTGTACTGTTCAATTACTTTTGAGAATTCATCCATTTCCGAAAGATGAGAATGGGTCGAATCTTCATTAAGTTTGCATCTGTTCTTCTGCAAAACACTTCACCATGCTTATATGAGCTAAACGGTTTGACCTTACAAATCTAAAGTAATGTCATCAAACAATTTTCGTTTCCCAATAACAGTTAAAATTAAGCCAATGCAACTCACTGCGCTGATTCGAACGCCTAAAGAAACCGTAGCTAGATTAAGACCTTTTACGACTGTGAGATTATACTCTAGTTGTGAGGTTTGGTAACCCGATTTTTCGACAGTGACAGTCAATAGGTATTCACCTGGAGTTAACTCTGAAGTATCTAGCACTGCTTTATAGATGCCTGGTTCGACTTCTTGACATTCGAGTGTATAATTGGTGTTCAATGTGATAGTAACATGGGCTTGCTCGATCGGGGCACCTTGGTCATCGTTAATTGTCACAATAATTTCTTTTTTAGTATTTGAGTTGAGTTGGATGTTATTTTCCAAGTTAACTGTCACTAGTAATGATGCTGTTTCAGTTGATGAGCCATTTCCCCCTCCGTTGTCGTCATTTCCGCTACTTCCATTGCTGCCGCCATCTCCATCTCTCGGGTTGTCAGTGTCTTTGGTTTCAAGTGAGATATTAGTCCCTATATATGCATCGGCGATGGTTATCCCATAGCACAGCCCCGAACTGCCACCCTGAGGGGAGTTGGCATCTTCAGTAAAACTGGCGTGATACCAGTAGGTTTCCTGTGCGCCGATTATGGCGTTGGACATCCCCAGAGTATCGCTTGAGGTGGCCACCATCTGTCTGGAGGCCGCATTCACCAAGTCCGCCCGGTTTTGTAACTCAACATCACTAAGGT
>NZ_JAHPYX010000248.1:0-5791 GCF_019058535.1 Candidatus Borrarchaeum sp. | reverse complement strand
GACACCTCCACCAGGAATGAAGTTTTGTAAAAATTGTGGAAAACCTATTCCTCCAAATTCAGCGTTCTGCCCCAACTGTGGTTATAGAATTAATTGAAATATCATGGACTAAAATTTACTTCTTTTCTTGATTTTCTTCAGTGCTAAAAAAGAATTAGGGATACTTTTTTTAGAAAGTTGAATTAAATATAATCTTTATTATATTGCAGTTTAATTCATTGAATAAAACTAAGGCAATGAGTTGTTTGAGGGGATAATTGATGAACATCAGTTTCATTCCTAATTTTTTGCTAAAACCACTTCTCAAAATCACACCACTGGGACTTTTTTACCGTATGAGAAAAAATATAACACGAAGTGAAAAGAACACAAAAAAAATCATCACTTTAGGTATGACTGATTTTCTAGTAAAACGAGGAGAAAAAAGAGCGCTTTTTATTCTTAAAGAGACCGCTAAACGAGTCCCAGCTTATGAAAATTTCTTAAAAGAAAAAAGTTATTCGCAAAATGACATTAAAAATGCTAAGTCAATAAAAGAAGCACCAATTTCCGACAAGGCAAGTTATATTCGCCCTAATGAAGAACACCCTGCAGATCTTTGTATGGGTGGTGACATGAGTCCCGCAAAAATGATTGAAACCAGTTCTGGTTATTCTGGGAAACATACCTATTGGCTAAGAGATTTAAAAGAAGTGTTGAGAGAAGAACGTCAGATTCCGGTTTTATTGTCTATATTTTACGATGTAAGCGATGACGAAGCATTTTCGATAAATGGCTTTGCTTTAAGTAGTTGGGTTACTGGAATTCAAGCTGGCAATGCATCAAGAAGAAAAACAGCAACTATCAATATTGGTCTAAACCCTCCTGAGATTGCTCAGACTATTGCAGATTTTTATAAAAGATATTCGATTCAATCGCCAGGCGGCTTCAAAAAAGCATTAATAATGAGTTATCCTCCCACAATAAAAACCATATTAGATATCCTTGATGATATGAATTTCAACGAATGGGATAATATGGAAGAAACAATCTTTGTCTCCGGAGGAGACGGATTCCCTGAATCTTATAGAGAATACATCAAAAATAAAACAGGAGGAACGCTGTTTTCCGCATACGGCTCTGCGGATACAGGCATTCAATTGGGTATTGAAGCTCCTGATTTGATACAGCTCAGAGGCTATCTTGATAAAAAGCCTGAGTTATGTAGACAATTCTTTGGCAAGGATCATCCACCAATGCTATTCTATTACGATCCTACACATGTGTATATTGAAGCAGTACCAGCTGAAACTGGAATAAACGAGCTGATTTTAACTCCATTGTACGAGAGGCGGCAACCCCTTATTAGATATAATATACATGATGAAGGCGGTGTTTTTTACAACCCGAAAAGTGAATTAACTGATTTGCTCAATCTTATACAGGTAGAGCTTGAATATAGCCTACCAATCGTTTATGTTTATGGTAGAAGCGACGGTTCAATTGCTGTTTTTAGTGCCTATGTCTATCCTCAACAAATACAAGCAGCTATTTTTAGGAACCTTGCTGAAGAGTTTTGTCAACACTTCCATATCTCAAGTGAATACTCTGAAAACCAGAAACCACAACTTGTTGTTGATGTTTGCGTTTCATCCAAGCCAAGTTCTGAGCAGATCGACAGTTTACATTCAGATATTTTAAATTCTAATGAAGATTTGGGTATTATTTTATCTGAAGGATTAGCAGATCCACCAAAAATAAACTTCTATTCAAAAGATGATTGGCCATGGGAAACTGCAAGAGGTCCTGGACAAAAAGAAAGGTATTTAGGAGCGCAGAAAAAACAAAAATGAGAGAAGACTAGGTCATACTATCTATTTTCAAATCCTTTGAGGTATATTAGGAAATCCTCCATATGTGTTAGTTCTTTATATTAAAGAGACTTCGCAATTAATGGTTTATATAGTTGAAAATGCATGTTTAATTTAGAAATAACTGCTGGAGGTGAAAGAACTGAGGAGAATTGCTATGAGTTTAGTGATGATAACTCTGCTTCTTACAATAGTTACCCCAGTATTCGCTGTAGAAAGTCTAACAGATGAGGATTACTTTGTAAATGTTAATGCAGATGGCTCAGGATTTCGTATCGAATTCGGTAAGGGCAATAATAAGAATGAACTAGTCATTTGGAGTTTTTACGAATTTGACGATGAAAACGAAGATCATAAGTTTCAAGATAATGAATTAATCGAGGCTACATACAGATTTGGTGCAGATACTTTAGAAAGAAAACAAAGACATGAACCCCAAACGAATATCGATGAGGAATGGCTCCATTATAGATTTAAATTTGAAGATGGAACAAGAATAGCATTTACAATCTATTTAAGAAGACCAAATCTTGTCATCGACATCCAAGTAGTGGAATACGATAAGAAACAACCATGGAATGATATAACAATCATTTATGAAATAAATGACAGAGGCAAATCAGCAGTGTTTGAGTATCAGACAACAGAACAAACAATCACAACAAAGCTCAACCGGAACTTCCTTGATGATTTTATAGATTCGCTACCGTTCTAATATTCTTTTTTTTCATTTTCTTTTGTATTTATATTGAATAGAAAAGCGCCGAGGAGGGGCGCTAAACAAGTACCCAATCTAACGGAGAGGGGAGATTATGGCTAAGAAATTACAGACACCTTGTGCTGCACCTAAGCGAGGGTTACCATGGGAGCTAAAATACAAATACGCTATGGGAGGATATATAGGCGTTTTTAAAGCATTCTTATATGCGATTCGAGAGGAGTATGGTGCTGCTGCTGCACTCAAAATTTATGAAAGGGTCGCTACAATGGATGATCGAGTAAAGAATTTTACAACTACTCTTAAAAACGTCTTTAAACTAGAAGGAAACGATGCTGAAACAATAGGTGAGTGGTTTGACATCTGGAATGAACTGATGGAGAGTGAAGCTACTATACTTGAGTGGTCTAAGACAATCGTTCGAAGAAAACATACTAATTGTCCATGGAAAACAGGACCTGAAGATATCAGCGAATGGGCTTTAATCTTAGAAAACATTATTGTTAAGACCATAAATCCAAAGGCTACTGTTGAACGACCTAAGGGAATGTGTGCCGGGGATCCTTATTGTGAATACGTCTATAAAATAGAAGAGTGAATCTGCACCGAATAGTGGAACAATAACTAATTGATTAAATCTGAGAGTGGAGGGGAAAGAAATTAAGGAATTCTTAATTAATAATCTATTATCAGAGTATAAAGATAGTTTAGAGATTCAAATTGGCGTTATCGAAAAAAAATTGAGAGATAAGTTAGAGAAGAAAACCCCGGTAGATTTAGCGAGTTTAAGAATAATTGTTGAAGTCAATGCAAGAATAGTGCCAAAATGAAAAAATGTTTCAACTGCGTGAAATTCTGGTTTTTAGTTGAATTAACAACAATAAAGTGTTTAACTTTATATAGTGTTTGGGTGTATATAGTAGTGGGTGTTAACAATGGAATTGTTAAACGATGAAGTCGTTGAAAGGTGGCTTGTAAGGCTCAAACCTAGCTCAGTAAAGGTGTACCGCTTTCATCTCAAGAAATTTCTTCAGTTCTTTGGCATAACAGCACAAGATTTCCTTGAAGAGGCTCGTAAAACACTAACTATGGATCTAAAGCAAAAGGCAATACAGGAGGAGAAGTTACGCTCGAAAATCAATATCTATTATAATGACCTTAAGAAGAACGGGAAAGCTTATAATACAGCTAGAATGGCTGAACGGGTGATAAAAGCGTTTTTAAAATATAACGGAATATCATTAGCATCAGAAAGGAGAAGAGGATCAAAGAGATACCACAGAGAGCCGTTGAGGAAGGATCAAATTAAAAAAATTGTCGAAATGGCTCCAAGTTTAAGGGATAAACTTTTGGTCATTTTGTCTTTCCAGACGGGGATGGGGATAAGAGAATTGCTTAATCTTAACATCGGCGACATAGAAATAAGGGATGAAATTGGCGTTGTTTGGTACGTACGAGATAGAAGTGAGTTTAATGCTGTGGCAATTTTTGGTAAGGATACAATAGATCTTTTGAATAAATATCTTGACTGGCGGAGAATACAAGCAGAGAAGTTCAATAAAAAACTACCACGTTTAAATGCAAAGAGGAAAGCTAAAGGGAAGAAACCTCTAAAAGAAATAAAAATCACGGATAAATCTCCATTATTTACAGGTATTCGATACTTTGAAGCACAGAGGCGCTTAGTTGATAGAACCGCACAAAATATGCTTAGGGAGACCGTTGTTAAAGCTGAACTTATCACATTTAAAGAATTTGATGAGAAATACAACAACAGGTTCAATCCGTACGGATTCCACTCGCTTAGAGGTGCCTTTTCATCAGTTGCGGAGCAACATGGGATGCCTATTAGCCAGATCAAGATGTCTATGGGGCAGACAATTGAATACAATGGAGCTTACAAAAGTTTCATTACTGAAGAGAGGATCGCCACATACAAGAAGGTTGAACCATATCTGAGCATTTATAGTGATGTAGAAGAGTTAGAACAAAAAACACTGAAACACGGCGCAACTATTGAGGAACTGAAGGAAGCAGTTAAAGAAAAGGACGAGGAAATTGAGGAGTTAAAGAAACTGGTCATAGAACTAGGTGGTCGAGTTGACTACATCACGACTTTGATGAAAGAGCGCATTCCAGACCTAGATGAAGTTTTGAGCCCTGATGGCGAATTCATAGGCTGAATTTTTTTTCTGAGACAGATTTTCGAGTTAGAAAAACGAACTAAGCTAGATGGAGGTGATTTGAATGAAGAAAATAAAGCAGGTTAACTTTAGAAATATAGTCGATTGTATCTATAACACAATAGACGCCGTTGGAGGAGAGTACAAAGTAATAGACTTTGAGAGGTTCTTAGAAGTCAAATTTCCTGAAGTAAAAGCAGAAGATGTAATGGTTTTTCTCAAGGCAGAGAACTTGGTTGAAGTTAGACGCGGAAAGATCAGGTTAATCGCCTGATTAATTTTTCTATTTCAATAGAAATTTCAATATCACAAGGGTTTTTAGTAGAGAGACGTTAATAGTTGTTACTAACAATTAATAACGGAGGAATGATATTTGTCTACCAAAACAAAAAAAATTCAAAAGTTGGGAAACTCAGCCGCTGCAATCATTGATAAAGAGTGGCTTGATAAACATGGGTTAAAAATCGGAGATTTAATCCTTATGAAACAAGATGAAAAAATTATCATTGATCCAAACGTTCAAACTGAAGAGGAGATCCATGAGGAGATTAAAGAATATGAGAAAAAATTGGAGGTTGAAGAATGAATAAAAATGAAGCACCAGAGCCGGGGGACTCTGGTACAACTGGGACGGTACAGAAAACCACACAAGGAGGTCCAAGGAGGATTCAAATGGATATATGTTTGAAAGACAATAAATACTTTTTGGTACTGTGTGAGCCTGACGGCAGTTTCTCCGTTGTTTTGAGCCGTGACATTGATTCTTTTGAGGTTTTTACTAAATTTCCGTGTTCTGTAACAATCCCTAGAGGGGGTCCTGCTACTGTCCATGTAAAAAGTAGAGAAACACTTGAGGATGTACTGCAATACATCGAATTTGTTAAACGGTGGGGAGAGAATCCGTCGTGGTCGGAAGTAGCATTTGATTTGTTGGAGGAATATTATAAATGAAAGAAATAGACCACTATCTTGACTTGTACGAAGAATTAGGGCTTAATATCATACCTCTCAAGTTCAAAGACAAGGTGCCACGTCTTGAG
>NZ_JAHPYX010000247.1:0-2641 GCF_019058535.1 Candidatus Borrarchaeum sp. | reverse complement strand
TTTCACACCTAAGTAAAAATGAGCTAGTTTCGAATTGAAAATCGCTTCAAAGAGTCTAAGAATTTTTCCACGATATTCAGATTTTGGCTTGAAAATGCAGAAGTTGCCATCAAAAATTTTCGTATCCAAACTTAGAAACGCTTTTACAGGCCAGTTTCGAGTAATAACTAATTTCTCTCCCGTAAACAATTCAATATCTCTTCGTCTATCGAGATGTGGTCCCCATTTGAAATAGTAACGGAATTTCGGTTCGTGAAAGGGCTTTACATCTTTCAAGGAGTCTATCATTGGGAAATAGCTATCATCTTTTTTTGTGGGGGAGGAATATTCCTCATAAAACTGGTCCCTACTCATTCCTGAATTTTTTTTGCTGTATTTCATTATGCCTACTGAAGATTTTTCCATGAAGCTGTCAAGAGTATATTCGCATCTGTCGAACTTTTTTACTAAGTCGGTAAATATTGAAAAGCCAAGGGCATATATGTGCCAGAGGTAATCTTCTTTTTTTAGCTGATGATAAGAAACCTCTTCAACTGGGCCTTCAATGATTGCACCTGTTTGCAGTGAGAATTGATGCAGTTCTGGAACCACGAATTGGACAGTGCTGGGCTGAGTATTGCCAAAGACTAGAATGCACGCCGATTCACTGCCACGCCCAAAAGTTATGCATCGTATTCTAGAGAGACCCGCAAACAAATGGAGGGAGTATTTTTGCAGAAAGGATTTTCTGAATTCACTTGCTTCAGAACTGGTGAAATTGGATAGATTCACAACCATTCCGCAGATGGTCTCTTTTTTCATCCATTTTTTGATTGCAAGTAAGAAGATTTGCGAACTCTGATACTTGGAGACCTCAGGCCATCTCCGTTTGATGAATTTCTTTTGCCAATCATACCGAAAGTCATAGCCCCAGGGAGGGTTCCCCAAGATTACATCGAATTGTGTTTTTTCGTAAGCGTTATCAAGCGTTTTCTCATAGATTTGGTCGAAAAGTGAATCACCCTCAACCAAATTCTTGTTTCGTTTTAAGCCTGGGAACATAAAGTGATTTTCGTTATTGCCAAAAAGCCTTTCATTTACAACCTCTGCGCTTTCATTTTCAATTATTTTCAGGTATAAGCTCAATGCGGCTATTCTCAAAGCATCATTGTTCTTGTCGATGCCAAACAGGCTTTTCTTTACAATTTCTGCTTTTTCATCAATGGACAGCTTTCCTTCTTCTTTTTCTCGAATATCTACGACTTTTTCGAGCGATTTGACTAGAAAAACGCCCGATCCACAAGCAGGGTCAAGGATGCTAATGTTTTTCTCCTTAATTTTTTTATGGAAAAAATTGCTTTCAAACACCTTGGACAAGGTGTATTCAACTACGTTTTCGGGGGTAAAAACAATACCTTCTTTTTCCTTGTTCTCCGCCAGAAACTTCTCATAGATATTACTTATTAGAATAATAGGTATCCTCTCAAAATCATATGGAACAAGAGTTTTTTGACGGTCGACATATGTGTAAGCTTTGCCAAAAATGCGGTCTAGTTCATAAAGGATTTTGACGTTTATGTCTTCAGGAATGTCGCCCTTCTCAAAGATATCGCCATTGAGACTATCGGTATATGAATCGAACAATCTCAGTAAAGCGTCAATTTTTTGACTCCTATCGCTCAGCAGATTTTTTAAGTCATTTCTGCCTGCTCTATCTTCTAAGAATCGGATGAAAAGGCACCTATCAATAATCTTCTGTGCGATTTCTTTATTATTAGGTCGGCCTTCAAGATAGCGGATTATTGTGTTCTTAAGCTTTTCAAGGTTTGTTAACAAGTCATCATCTACGGTAACTCGAGTTCTCTTTTGTTCTTGGATTTTTTTCTTGATTTCAGCTAAGCAGTCGCCAGCATCGATGCTTTCCTTTCTGAATAGACTCATATATCGCTGCGCTTTTCGCGTGTTTTCGCCGTAGTTGAATGAGTCAATAGATGCTCTTTCAACAGCTTTTTCAACAGGTTTTTGCAAATACGGTCTGGTTTTTGAATCGCAAATGTGAACAGCCATATCCTTTTCAAAAAGTGCAACAAAGAACTCAGTTTTATTCTCACACCACACTTCATTGTGCACTTTGGAAAAATCGTCTTTGGTCGAATCCAAACATGCAAAGTCTATGGCACCAAGGTCGTAGCTGTATCTATGGCGATTCTTATCAATTGGAGTAACATGACCGCTCAAGCCCAAATCCTTTAAGAACAACTCTAAAAAAGCCATCTATTTAGTGCCCCTTTGTCTATTAATGTCTCATATTCCTCCTGCTTAAACCTCCATGCGATTCTTGCGAGTAAATTCATGGCACCTTTGGCGCTTGATACTGCTTGCTTGCTGCACCTCCCCATCAGAGAACAAGCGCACAGTTTTCTTTCGAAACTCGAAGTGGCTTTGTTATTTTCACCACATTGGCAACCTTGCTACATTTATAGCTTTCAGCACATTTGCTACAATGCGTAAATCATGCCAAATAGCGTTTAACTTTTGCGGTTGCACGGCCATTTGTTGCTAGGTCCTATTGTGTTAGTAATCCGCTGCATTAAAGATTTGAATTATAACATACCTCGAATTTTTTTAAATTTGTTGGTAAATTGGTGAATTGGTAAATTTC